>NZ_RCNZ01000137.1:0-34936 GCF_004307525.1 Pseudomonas sp. Sample_21
CCGAACGTAGGAGCAAGCCTTTTGGGTTACCTTTTTGGCGTTTGAAAAAGGTGACCCGCCGTAAGGGCGGAACCCTAAGCAGCCGTTACCGCAGCAACGGATATGTACTCGGTCAACCGAACAAATCATCGCTCGACAACAAGCCTTCGCGAGCAGGCTCGCTCCCACAGAAATCGCAAGCGTACTGAAGGCTGAATCAATCCCCTACCCCTCTGCCCGCCCTTTGCCTTCACGATCACCACGGTAATGCCTGGCCAGCGGAAAATCCGGCAACCACGATTCACGCCGCACAATCCAGCTCTCATAGGTCGGCTTCAACTGATCCGGCGCATCCAGCGCGCCGAGGTTCACCTCGACCTCATCACCACTGCGGTTGAACACGGAAGAACCACAGCGCGGACAAAAGTGCCGCCCCTGGTACTCATGGGTTTCGCCGGTAATCGTCACCGCGTCTTCAGGAAAAATCGCCGAGGCATGAAACAGCGCACCGTGGACCTTGCGACAGTCCAGGCAATGGCACAATCCAACCCGGTAAGGCTCGCCAGAGGCTTGAAAACGCACATCGCCGCACAGGCATCCGCCGGTAAATGCAGTCATGGTTCAGCTCCATCGCGCTCGTGGTGTCACGCCCCCAGAGCCTATAACAGTCGGTGCTGCAATGCAGGCGATGTTTCAGATGAAAAAGCTTGATGTGGCGACACTGCAACGGGCATTCGCCGGCCAGAGCTAATACACTCAGGGCGCTGACCTGCCGGGACGATCACGATGAACCACGCCACAGCGAAAAACCCCGAGAAAGCCCCGCGCTTCTGGCGCGACGACGCCCTGCCCTTCATCGAAGCGCGGGCGATCGCGGATGGGCGTGAAGTCTGTTATGCGCGGCATTCCCATGCGCACTTTTCCATCGGCGCGATCACCGCCGGGCGCAGTACCTATGTGCATGAGCAGACGCAATTTGAGGTGGCGGCCGGCACCGTGGTGCTGATGAATCCCGGCGATGTGCATGCCTGCAATCCGATCGATGATCAGCCTTGGTCGTATGTGATGTTGTATGTCGAAACGCCGTGGCTGACGGATTTGCAGCATCAAATGGGGTTTGCCGGGGAGCTGGAATTTCGCCGATTTTCCGACACGCATCTGACCGATGCCGAGCTGTTTGGCAAATTGATGGGGTTGTATGAGGTTCTGCTCGACGACCAGGTGGAGGCGCTGGCGAAACACAGCGCAGCGGTTGAGTTTTTCAGTGATTTGCAGGTCCGCCTGAATCCAGCGGACGAGCCCGTTGCCGAGCCGAATTTCAAGCTGGAGCGCGCCGCTGATTTCATCCGTGGACATTGCACCGAAGTGCTGAGCCTCGAGGCAATTTGCGCGGCGGCGCAACTATCGCCGTCATACCTGATTCGTGCGTTCAGGCAGCGTTACGGGATGACGCCCCATGCCTTCCTGGTCAACCAGCGCATCCAGTTCGCCCGCGAGCGTTTGCGCAGCGGCCAGTTGATTGCCGATGTCGCGCTCCAGGCCGGGTTTGCCGATCAGGCGCATTTTCAACGAGCGTTCAAACAACATCTGGCGGCGACGCCGGGGCAGTATCGCGGCTGACTTCATTCACGAAGTTGAACACTGAACCCTTGTGGGAGCGAGCCTGCTCGCGAAAGCGGTGTGTCATTCAACACTTCACTGACTGATCCACCGCATTCGCGAGCAGGCTCGCTCCCACAGGGGGTTGTGGTGAGCCTGTGAATCAAGTGAACAGCAAATAAAGCGCACTCACCGCCAGCAACAACGCCATCAACCGATTGAACCAGCGCATCACCGCCGCATTGCTCAGATACCCGCGCAAGAACGTCCCGGCATACGCCCAGCAGCCCACCGACAGATAACAGATCACCAGATACACCGCCGCAAACTGCCAGACCAGCCGCGCCTCGCCATCAGCGACAAACGCGCCCATGCCGGCCACGCATGCCAGCCAGGCCTTGGGGTTAAGCCATTGCATCACCGCGCCATAGAGCATAGACGGCGCGCGGCCGGATTCGCTGGTGTTCAACTGGCCGTCATCGCTGGCCAGTTTCCAGGCCATGAACAACAGAAACGCCACCCCGGCCCATTGCACCACGCGGGTCATGAATGGCCACGATTGCAGGACTTCATGCAGGCCCAGGCCCATCAGCACCAGCAACAGCACAAAACCCAGCGTCGCCCCGGCCACATGCCGCTGGCTGGCGCGGAAACCGTACTGCGCGCCTGAACTCAAGGCGACGATATTGACCGGCCCGGGGGTGATGGATGCGGCGAGGGCAAACGCCGCCATGGAAAGAATCAGACTCATTGCACACCTGCTTCAAACGAGGAACGAGGTGGCTACGGTAGCGAGCGGGGGATTTGCGGTATTGAAGAAAATGACCCTGAGGATGCGAATCTGATCGTTCCCACGCTCTGCGTGGGAATGCAGCCCGGGACGCTCTGCGTCCCATTCAGAGCGTGGGAACGATCGAAACCTACAAGGGGCAATCAGGCCAGGCGCGGCACGGTGAAGCGGAATTCGCTGCCCTGCCCCGGCTCGCTCTCGGCGACGATCTGCCCGCCATGGGCTTCGACGATGCCTTGGGTGATGTACAAACCCAGGCCCGTTCCGGTCGGGTTGCCTTCCTTTATCGTCCAGTAGCGATCAAACACATGCGGCAAGTGCTCCTTGGGAATGCCTTCGCCACTGTCACGCACGATAAACACGATCTCGTCGCCCACCGATTTCGCGTGCACGCCGACGGTGCCCATGCGCGGGGTGAATTTGATGGCGTTGCCCACCAGGTTCGACAACACCTGAAACAGCCGCTCGGGGTCGGCGTGGATGCGCAGGTCAGGATCGGCCTGGAAGGAAATGCTGATGTCCTTGTCATGGGCCAGCGGCGACAGCAACGCTTGGGCCTCTTCAAAGATGTGCCCGACCTCCAGCGCCTGCGGGGTGATGGAGTAGCGCCCGGCGTCGATTTTCGAGGTATCGAGCAGGTCTTCCAGCAACGTGTTCATCCGCGCCGTGGCCTGCTGCATGGTGTCGATCGCCGTGGAAATGCGCCGTGAGGTGTGCGCACCTTCCGAACTGAAGGCTTTCTGCATCATGCCGCAGAGCATGGAAATCACCGTCATCGGGTTGCGCAGGTCGTGCGAAACCACCGCTACCAGATCATCGCGCGCCTGCACAGCCGCCTGCTCGCGACGGACCTGGCGGGCCAGATCGTTTTCCAGCGCCGAACGGCGCAGGTCATTGGCGGCGAACCGGTCACCGTGGCTCCACTTGGCGGAGATCCCGGCCATCTCGACCTTCCAGATCTCGAACGAGGTGCGCGGACGCAAGCGCATCCCGGCGTCGGAGTTTTCCAGATCCAGCGGCTTGCGCGGGTCGCCGCTCCAGTTGATGTTTTCCTTCACTTCCGGACGGAACCACAGCACGCCGTTGTCCACCGGTTTCGGCAGGCTCATGGCAAGCACACCACTGGCTACCGACTGATACTGCGCCGCAGGTGGGTAAACGCTGGACAGGTGATGGCTGGCGAACACCGGCTCGCCGCGCGCCTGCAACCACTTGTGCAGCGCGCGAATTTCTTCCGGTTCAGGGCAGTTGCCGTAACGGTGCAACTGCTTGTCTTCGATGATCGCAATGCCGCCGGCATTGACCAGCGCCATCAGCGTCGCTGGCTGCTGGGCGAGGCCGTCGAAAACATTTTGCGGCGAATCGACCATCGCCTGATTGAGCCGCGCCAGCGCTTCGACCTTCTCTTCACGCTGGCGGGTCAGTTCAAGGGTTTCCATGGCACTGATCTGCAATGAAAGGACCTGGCCGATGGTCTGGCAAGCCATGCGCAATTCATGCGGCACGTGCAGCGGCTGGCGGTTGCCGCAGCTGATCAGGCCCCAGAGCTTGTCGCCCTTGAGCAGGGAAATGCTCATCGACGACAGCACGCCCATGTTCTTCATGTACTGGCAGTGAATCGGCGAGACGCTGCGCAGCGTGGCGAAACTGAGGTCCAGCGGCGTCTGCGTGTCCGGGCGCAGCTTCGGCACCAGCGGCACCGGCTGATAATCGGCGTTGGGGATGATCCGCAGCCAATTGGTGCGGTACAGCTCGCGCGCCTGCTCGGGAATGTCCGAGGCCGGGAAGAACAGGCCATTGAACACTTCCATCGATGGATCGGACGCTTCGGCGATGACCTGACCGTGGCCCTCCTCCTCAAAGCGATAGATCAGCACCCGGTCGTAACCGGTCATCGCCTGGATTTCCTTGACGCTGATGTCGTACAGGGCCTGCAGCGTGGTCGCCGCTTGCAGGCGCTGGAGCATGCGGCCCAAGTGGGTATTGACCCCGGCGACGTTGCGCGGCTGGAAATTCTTCACGTGAATTTCCAGCTCGAGAATCAGCACGCCCTGATGGCGGTGCAGCAAACCTTCGAATTCAGTGCCGTTAAGCTCGAAACGCAGGGGCGCCGCCTCGGAGAACGTCGCCTGTTGCAAGGCTTGCAGCACTTGCGCGGTGTGTTCGGCGCCGATCAGGCTGTGCAGCGGCTGGCCGATCAGGGATTCGGGCGCGCGGGCCAGCAGGGTTTCGACGTTGGCGCTGACCTGGATGATCTGCAGCGCAGGCTCGGTCAGGGTCAGCAGCAGACCATGGGGCTGGATCGCGCCGGGAAAGCGGATCGGCTCGTCGGCACAGTTGGCCAGCAGTTCTTCAAAGGCTTGTGGGTCTTGCGGGTTCATGCCAGTACCTCCTGGCGCTCGAGCCACTGCTCGAAACAGCTGAATGTGATTTGTGCTGCGCTGACCACGGCCGCGCGTTCGCTGGCCGCCATGGGCCGGTTGCTCAGGTATTCGATGAACTCGCGCCAGCGCCGCCCGGTGGCCGCGCCGTAGACATCGAGGAAGGCAGCGCCATTGTCGGCGTCCAGATTCAGCCGCGCGGCGATCTCGCGACGCAGGATCTGCCCGCCGAGAGTCGCGCCTTCGAGCACGTACAAAACACCGAGACTGGCGGCGCTGGAGTCAATGACTGGCAGATCTTCACACAGCGGCAAATCATCAGCGGTTGCCCCCAGTGCGCGCAGGTCGGCGCGCAGGGTGTCAGCCTTCAGACGAGGCAGCAGATTGAAATCGTCCGGGACCGCGCCACTGGCGAGCAACGCCTGTTCGAGCGGCTGATAGAACCCGTAATAGGCCTGCATCAAGCGCTCGAAAGCGGGGGTATCGAGGGTGTCGGAGAAAAAAGGAAGGCGTTTTTCCAGTGCGATGTGCAGTTCGGCTGTGCCGGCCCGCAGATCTTGCAGCACCGGTGGCACATAAACCTCACGGGCCTTTGCTTGCATGTAGATCGCTCTTGGTGGGACCCGGCAGGGGCCATTCTGGGTGGGCTCGACGTGGGGGGAATTTATCACGCCACGCAGCTTTTTCTGCCTGCCGAAGCGTTTTTTCTGTCGAACTGCGACCCTATGACAGGTTCAGAGTGGCGCCGGATCAGAAAAGTTCGACCGACGCCATTATCCTGCCACTGTTGACCACCTCAATCAGCGCCGTCGTTCTGCACCGATGGATCGCCGTTGGCCGGTACGCTGCTGTCGACAACGGGTTTCGAAGGATTGTTTTTTTCGGCCCCGGGATAACCGGGCAGACCGCGAGTATCGTCCGGCGTCATGACATCCTCGTTATCGCGGCTGACATCCCAGTCGGTGGTGGCGTTGGGGTCTTCATCACGCCCGGCCGTGCCGATGGCGAAGCCGTCGTCGTTGGGATTGACGGTTTGGTTAAGCGCTTTGTCGTTGCTGGATGAGTTGCTCATGTCTGCCTCCAGAACACGTTGATCGGACTTGTTTGGCAACGCCCTGGCCGCTCAAGTGCAATGGACAAGACCAACGGTGCATTCGCGGGGCACTGGTCGCCCGGCGTGAACCACCGCAACGGCGCACGGTTCTCAAGAGAAACACTTGCTCGAGCACTGTCATGAGCCACCCGCGATTCGGCATTGAGGAAGAGTACTTTCTCACTGACCTGCAGAGCCTGCGCATGATCGGCAGTCCGCCGCCACAGGCCATCGAGGCTTGCCGGGCGGCGCTGGGTGTGTGGTTTGCCACAGAGATGTTTCAGGGCCAGATCGAGGTGGCTTCGCCGGTATTCAGCGATTTCGAACACGCCAGTGATTTTCTGCGTGGCAGCCGTCAGGCCTTGCGCACGGCCCTGGAGCCATTTGCTCTGGGCATGCTCAGCGCCGGCAGTCATCCGCTGGCCGACTGGCGCGAGCAGGTTCCGACCGACGAGGAACACTTCCGGTATCTGTTCGAGCGCTACGGCCATGTCGCCCGCCGCAGCGTGCTGTCGGGCCTGCATGTGCACGTCGAGGTGGCAGAGCCGCTGGATCGCATTGCGGTGATGAACGAAGTGCTGCCGTGGACGCCGCTGCTGTTGGCGCTGAGTTGTTCGTCGCCGATCTGGGACGGCGCCGCCAGCGGTTTCATGAGCTATCGGCAGACCGCGTGTGACGAGTGGCCACGCATGGGCATCCCGCCGCTGTTCGCCGATCAGCGCCATTACGACGAGCACTTGGCGTTTCTCACGCGCATCGGCGCGATCAGCCAGCCCGGCGAGTGCTGGTGGGGCGTGCGTCCGGCCGCGCGTTTTCCGACCCTGGAACTGCGTATGACTGACGCTTGCCCTCGGGTCGACGATGCGCTGACCCTGGCGGCGTTTTTCCGCGTATTGGTGGCTCATGCCAGTGCGCAGCGGCGGCCCGGTTTGCTGTACGACCAGACCGTGCGTTCGATGCTGGAGGAAAATCGCTGGCGGGCCAAACATCAGGGGATTCATGCGCGCTTTTTGGTCGAAGGCATCGACGGCGACTGTTCACTCGCGCAGTGGCTGGAGCTGGCCGAGCAGCGTTTTGCCGAGACGGCGCAGATACTGGGTGCGGCGCAGTTGTTCGAGCGTGCCCGGGCGATCATCGACAGCGGCACCAGCGCCGATCGGCAACTGGCGCTGTTCAATCAGGCTTCTGAACAAGCGCAAAACGGCCGTTCGGCCCTCGGGCAAGTGGCCGAGCTGCTGCTTCAGGAAACCGCTGGCTGATCGCTCTCGGACGGGCCTTTGAGTTCGACCTGATTGCCATCCGGGTCGAAACAGTAAAGCGACAAGCCGTAACCCTCGGCGCCAAAACGCCTGGCGGCTTGTTCAACGGTCAGCCCGAACGATTGCAGGTGAGCGATGAGCGCGGCTTCATCGAACGGTTCGATGCGCAGGCAGAAGTGGTCGACATTGCGTCGCTGCGCCTGCGCCGCGCCACCGCCCTTGCGCCCGAGTTCGCCGTGCAAGTCGACCAGATCGATCATCGACGTGCCAGCGCGCAAGTGCACCAGCCCCAGTGGCTGGTTATGCCTGACCACCTCGGCGCCGAACACCCTGGCGTAGAAATCGATGCTGCGTTGCAGGTCGGCGACGCGCAGGACGATATGATCGATGCGCTGAATGGAAAAAGGCTGCATGGTTTGGCTTCCTCGAAAGCGGCGACTCGCTCATTGTGCTGCACAAGGGAAAAAATTCACTGTCGATTTTTCGGTGGAGCCATCGACAAAGCGGATTTACTCTCACGTCATGAACATACCAGCCGCTGCCCTGCCGCCCCACGCCGAAATGGTTCGCGCCATGCTCGAGCGCGACACTGCCTATGAAGGCGTGTTCTTCACCGCCGTGAAAACCACCGGGATCTTTTGCCGCCCCAGTTGCACGGCGCGCAAGCCGAAACCGGAAAACGTCGAATTCTTCGCCCACGCCGACGAGTGCCTGTGCGCCGGTTACCGCGCCTGCCTGCGCTGCAAACCGCTGGACGCAGCAGCCATCGCCCCGGACTGGGTGCAGCGCCTGCTCAATGCGGTGAACGCCGATCCCGAACGGCGCTGGAGCGATGCGCAATTGCTCGCCGAGGGCATCGAACCGCTGAAACTGCGACGCTGGTTCAAGCAGCACTTCGGTATGACTTTCCACGCCTGGCTGCGCACACGGCGCCTCGGCATGGCTCTGGGCGGAATCAGGCAAGGCACTTCGATCGATCACGCCGCGTTCGACTCCGGCTATGAATCGCTCAGTGGTTTTCGCGACGCGTTTCAGAAGTCCTTCCACATCACCCCGGGCCGCGCGGCCAATAGTGAACCGTTGCTGTTCACCCGCCTGACCACGCCGCTGGGGCCGATGATCGCCATGGCCGAGCGCCGTGGGCTGGTGTTGTTGGAATTTCTCGATCGCCCGGCGCTGACCCGTGAAGTTGAAGCGCTGCAAAACCGTTACGGCTACGCGATTGCACCGGGGCATAACGCCCACTTGCAGCAGATCGAGGTGCAACTGGCGGATTACTTTGCCGGCAAACTGACTCAGTTCAGCGTGCCGCTGCACCTGCCCGGCAGCGCTTTTGCACGCGAGGTGTGGGCGGCGCTGCTGCAAATTCCCTATGGCCACACCAGCACGTACGGCGCCATCGCGGCAGGCCTGGGCAAACCCGGCGCCAGCCGTGCGGTCGGCCTGGCCAACGGGCACAATCGGCTGTCGATCGTGGTCCCGTGCCACCGAGTGATCGGCGCAGACGGCTCGCTGACCGGTTATGGTGGCGGACAACCGCGCAAGGCGTTCCTGCTCAGGCTGGAAAACGCCGCACTGCAAATGACTCAACAATTGGCTTTTTGAGCCATGCAATCCAACACGCAAACAGGGATTTCGATGGGTATGTCCGAATCACCGCAACATGGCTGACATGTATGAGATGGCCAGCGCTTTTCTGGCCGCGATAGACACTGACTGGCAGCGCCATGTCAGCGCCGTCGGCCCATGTCTGCATCAGCCACATCCGGCGCGCGACCCGTATGAATCGCTGGTACGGGCGATTGCCTATCAGCAACTGCACGCCAAGGCCGGCGATGCGATCCTTGGGCGTTTAGTGGGGTTGTTTCCCGGTCAGGTGTTTCCACGCCCGGAGCAGATTCTCGCGACTGAGGTCGAGCAACTGCGCGCTTGCGGATTTTCAGCCAGCAAGATCGCGACGATTCAAGGGATCGCCCAGGCGACGCTGGACGGCGTGGTGCCGGATTACCCGACTGCACGGGCGATGGACGATGAAACCCTGATCGAACGCCTGACCAGCCTGCGCGGGGTCGGCCGCTGGACCGTGGAGATGCTGTTGATCTACAGCCTGGAACGGATGGATATCCTGCCGGCGGATGATTTTGGCGTACGTGAGGGATATCGGCGCCTGAAGGGACTGGAGGTGCAGCCGACGCGCAAACAGATGATCGGGATTGGCCAGGCGTGGAGGCCTTATCGGACGGTCGCGGCCTGGTATCTGTGGCGCGTGGCCAAGGCTTAGACCGCGTTATCGTTCTTCGCGAGCAGGCTCGCTCCCGCACTGAATTAGCGTTCGGCGCTCTGTTTCCGCGCTCCCGGGGTGAGGGGGAAATCGAACTGGCGCTGCAAATCTTCAGCCTTGAGAATCTCGAACAGCGCCTGCGCCGCCGCCGACAGTTCATTGCCCGGCTCGGTCAACAGACCAATCGCCCGCTCCACAGAATCATTCAAGGTCAGGCAATGCGCACCGAGCTCGCGCATCTGCCCCGCGCACAACGCCGGCACCGCGCTGACCCCAAGCCCGCTGGCAACCATTCGCCCGACCGTCGCCAATTGATGACTCTCGAACTCCACCGGCAACTTCATTCCGCGCGCCTGCAAATGCTCTTCGAGCATGACCCGCACGGTCGATGGCCGCTGCAGGGTGATGAACGGTTGCTCCAGCAAAGTCTGCCAATCGATGTCGGCGCGACCGGCCAGCGCTGAATCGGCCGGCACCACGGCGACAAAGCGATCGACATACAGCGGTGTGAATGTCATCGATGTGCTCTGCATCGGCGCGAACGCCACACCGAGTTCGACCTGGCGATCGCGGACCATTTCCAGCACTTGCTCGTTGATCACGTCGTTGACCGTAACGTTGACGTTCGGATAACGCGCGCGGAAGCTCTTGAGAATCGGCGGCAGCAGATTGCCGGCAAACGACGGCATCGCCGCCAGCGTCACGCGTCCGCGCTGGAGGCTGAAACGCTGGCGCATCTCGTCTTCGGCGTTGTCCCAATCGGCGATCAAGCGGCGCGCCAGCGGCAGCAAGGACTCGCCTTCCGGAGTCAGCGCGACATTACGCGTGTTGCGGCTGAACAGGCGCCCGCCCAGGCCCTCTTCCAGCGCTTTGATGGTCAGGCTCAGCGCTGACTGCGACAGGTGCAGACGCTCGCAGGCCACGGCGAAGCTCAGGCTATGGGCCACGGCGAGAAAGGCACGGATCTGTTTGATGGTCATGTCGCTTTACTCCAGTTGCAAGCTGCAAGCGTCAAGCTGCAAGCTGTGATGCGATGGCCCTGATCGTTCCCACGCTCCTGCGTGGGAATGCAGCCCGTGACGCTCCGCGTCACTGGACGCGGAGCGTCCCAGGAGGCATCCCCACGCGGAGCGTGGGAACGATCATCGCCGAACGCGTATTAGTGAGCTTTATCAATCAATCAACCGTAAAAATCAACTTAACAAATATATTCCGCAGAGAGACACTCCAGTCATTCGGCTAGCCAGCCGCCCGCAAATAATAAAAGAGGTGCCTATGGCAGGTTTCGACAAGCGTGTGTATTCCTACGAGGAAGCAATGGCCGGGCTGGAAGACGGTATGACCGTTATCGCCGGCGGCTTTGGCCTGTGCGGCATTCCGGAAAACCTGATCGCCGAGATCAAGCGCAAGGGCACCCGTGACCTCACCGTCGTTTCCAACAACTGCGGCGTTGATGGTTTCGGCCTTGGCGTGCTGCTCACCGACCGCCAGATCAGCAAAGTCATCGCCTCCTACGTCGGCGAGAACAAGCTGTTCGAAGAGCAACTGCTCAAGGGCGAGATCGAAGTCATCCTTACCCCGCAAGGCACCCTCGCCGAAAAAATGCGCGCGGGCGGCGCCGGCATTCCGGCGTTCTTCACCGCCACTGGCGTTGGCACCCCGGTTGCTGAAGGCAAGGAAGTGCGGGAATTCAAGGGTCGCAAGTACCTGATGGAAGAATCCATCACTGGCGACTTCGCCATCGTCAAAGGCTGGAAGGCCGACCATTTCGGTAACGTCGTTTACCGTCACACCGCGCAGAATTTCAACCCGCTGGCCGCGACCGCCGGCAAGATCACCGTGGTCGAAGTCGAGGAAATCGTCGAGCCCGGCGAACTCGACCCGACGCAGATCCACACCCCGGGCATCTACGTCGATCGAGTCATTTGCGGCACGTTCGAAAAACGCATCGAACAGCGCACCATCCGCAAATAATTCAGGCCTACGGAGAACAACAACATGGCACTTACCCGCGAACAAATGGCTCAGCGCGTCGCCCGCGAAATGCAGGACGGCTACTACGTCAACCTCGGCATCGGCATTCCGACCCTGGTCGCCAACTACATCCCCGAAGGCATGGAAGTCATGCTGCAATCGGAAAACGGCCTGCTCGGCATGGGCCCGTTCCCGACCGAAGAAACTATCGATGCCGACATGATCAACGCCGGTAAACAAACGGTGACGGCACGGATCGGCGCGTCGATCTTCAATTCCGCCGAATCCTTCGCGATGATCCGCGGCGGCCACGTCGACCTGACCGTGCTTGGTGCATTTGAAGTCGACGTTGAAGGCAACATCGCTTCGTGGATGATCCCAGGCAAACTGGTCAAGGGCATGGGCGGCGCGATGGATCTGGTGGCCGGCGCCGACAACATCATTGTCATCATGACCCACGCCTCGAAGGACGGTGAGTCCAAGCTGCTGGCCAAATGCAGCCTGCCGCTGACCGGTGCCGGCTGCATCAAGCGCGTGCTGACCGACCTCGCCTATCTGGAAATCGAAAATGGCGCTTTTGTCCTCAAGGAACGCGCACCTGGCGTCAGCGTCGAGGAAATCGTCGCCAAAACCGCTGGTAAACTGATCGTCCCGGATCACGTACCGGAAATGCAGTTCGCTGCCCAGTGAGGAATTCGAAAATGCAAGACGTCGTCATTGTTGCCGCCACGCGTACCGCGATCGGCAGTTTTCAGGGCTCCCTGGCCAATGTATCCGCAGTAGACCTGGGCGCGGCGGTGATCCGCCAGTTGCTCGAGCAGACCGGTCTGGACGGGGCGCAGGTCGATGAAGTGATCATGGGCCAGGTGCTCACCGCTGGCGCCGGGCAGAACCCGGCACGTCAGGCCGCGATCAAGGCTGGCCTGCCCCATGCCGTGCCGGCCATGACCCTGAACAAGGTTTGCGGTTCGGGCCTCAAGGCTCTGCACCTGGGCGCGCAAGCGATCCGTTGCGGCGACGCCGAGGTGATCATCGCCGGCGGTCAGGAAAACATGAGCCTGTCCAACTACATCATGCCGGGTGCGCGCACCGGTCTGCGCATGGGCCACGCGCAAATCGTCGACACCATGATCAGCGATGGCCTGTGGGATGCGTTCAACGATTACCACATGGGCATCACTGCCGAGAATCTGGTCGACAAATACCAGATCAGCCGCGAACAGCAGGACGCCTTCGCTGCCGCTTCCCAGCAGAAAGCTGCCGCTGCGATCGAGGCCGGGCGCTTCGTTGATGAAATCACGCCGATCCTGATCCCGCAGCGCAAAGGCGATCCGGTGGCGTTCAAGGTCGACGAGCAGCCACGCGGCGATACCAGCGCAGAATCTCTGGCAAAACTGCGTCCGGCGTTCAAAAAGGACGGCAGCGTCACCGCTGGCAACGCCTCGTCGCTGAACGACGGTGCCGCCGCCGTGATTCTGATGAGTGCCGAGAAAGCCAAAGCGCTGGGCCTGCCGGTTCTGGCCAGGATTGCCGCCTACGCCAACGCTGGCGTCGACCCGGCGATCATGGGCATCGGCCCGGTATCGGCGACCCGCCGCTGCCTGGACAAGGCCGGCTGGAACATCGACCAGCTCGACCTGATCGAAGCCAACGAAGCGTTCGCTGCGCAATCGCTGGCCGTGGCCAAGGACCTGCAATGGGATCTGGACAAGGTCAACGTCAACGGCGGCGCCATCGCCCTCGGCCACCCGATCGGCGCATCAGGTTGCCGCGTGCTGGTGACATTGCTGCACGAAATGCTCAAGCGCGATGCGAAAAAAGGTCTGGCGACCTTGTGCATCGGCGGCGGTCAGGGCGTGGCTTTAGCGCTGGAACGCGGCTGATAAAGAGTTCAAGGTTGACGGCGGATCCACGACATCCGCTGTTGGCTGGCAACAAAAAGCCCGGTGCGATTTGCGTTGCACCGGGTTTCTTTTTGCCTGTCCCAAATCGGTGGTGAATGTTCTGGCCTCTTCGCGAGCAGGCTCGCTCCCACATTCTGCAACGCATTTCCCTGTGGGAGCGAGCCTGCTCGCGAAAGCGCTTGTTCAGGCGCCAACCACTCAAGGCTTGCGCAACAGATAGGTATCCATAATCCACCCATGCTCCGCCCGCGCCGCTTTGCGCACCCGTTCGATCTCATCGGCGACATCCGCCAGCCGGCCGCTGAGCAGAATCTCATCCGACGTGCCCAGGTAAGCGCCCCAAAAAATCTCGGTCTGCCGATCCGCCACCCGCTGGTAGGAATCCTCGGCATCGAGCATTACCACCAGACTGTCCGCTTCACTCACCTGCCCCGCCGCCAATCGCCGGCCTGTGGTGATTTCTACTGAGCGACCAATCGTGTTCAAAGGTATTTTGTGCTGCGCAGCCAGGGCCTGAACGCTGGTGATCCCCGGTATCACTTCGTATTCAAACTGACAGCGGCCTGATGCCTGAAGCGCCTGAAGAATCCGCAATGTGCTGTCGTATAACGCCGGATCGCCCCAGATCAGAAATCCGCCGCACTGGCCGTCGGACAATTCATCATTGATCAGCCGCTCGAAGGTTTGCTGCTTGGCGCGATTGAGTGCATCGACGCTCGCCGTGTAGTCGACATCGCCGCGCTCGCGCTCCGGACTGCTGGCTTCGACAAAGCGATGAGCGTGGTCGGTGATGTAGCGCCCGCAGATCTCCCGGCGCAGATCGATCAGCGTCTGCTTGCTCTGGCCTTTATCCAGCAGAAAGAACACATCGACCCGATTCAGCGCTTTCACTGCCTGCATCGTGATGTAGTCCGGATTGCCGGCGCCAATGCCGATGACCAGCAGCTGTTTCATCAGAATTCCTCGTCAAGGGCCATGCCCGGCAAGCGTAGTCGCCAGATGCCATTGAAGCGCAAGTCGATCATCCCCAGAGGCTCGATGTCGATTGCATTGAACGCCGCGCCTTGCAGCACCTGCATCAGCGCCGCGCGCATGACGAACGGATGGGTGACTGCCACTACATGTCCTGGGGTTTCGGCGATGGAGTCCAGCCACATTGAGACCCGCTGCGTCAGTTGCCTGACTGATTCGCCGCCATGGGGTGCCGCTTCAGGATCGGCCAGCCAGGCTTGCAAAGCCTGGTTTTCGTTGGCTTGCAGATCCTTGATCGATTGGCCGTGCCAGCGTCCCCAATCGCAATCGCGCAGGGCTTGATCAATCTGCGCATCGACGCCAAACCATGCCGCCGTCTGCTGAGTTCTCAACTCCGGGGCACACACCAGCCGCCGCGTTACCGCCAATCGCGCCCTGAACGCGTCGGACGGAACGGCCAGATTTTCAACAGGCTCGTCCGTAGGAAAACGCGCCAGTTTCTGTGCGACGGTTCGCGCATGGCAAATCAGTGTCAAACGGCTACTTGGCACGAGCAGGTTCTCGGTCGAAAGATAAAACAAACAATGGCACACAGCCGATACGCGTCGCATTGTGCCGTAAAACCTCGGCGTTCAGGGTTGTCACCGGCCCGTCGCTGAGCTTGGGATAGGTAATGTCTGACACAGCAATCGGCAAAGGACTACAACAGCGAACTACTTCGACGTAGCCCTTATTACACGGGCACCTTGCACAGTTTTGGTGCTCGAAAAACCTGTACAAAAATTAGCTAGACATGTAACACCCATTACATAAATACTCGTTTAACGGATTGTGAAACGAATTCGACACCTCATCCAGCAGGAGCCCGGATGCCCCCTCTCAGAGACCTGATCACCGATCCCGGCCTGGACCTGACGCCATCGGAGCGCAAAGTCGTTCGCGCTCTGCTCGATCAGTATCCACGCAACGGTCTCGGGCCTATGGCGCGACTGGCCGAACATGCCGGTGTCAGCGATCCGACCATCGTGCGTCTGGTGAAAAAGCTCGGTTTCGGCGGTTATGCCGAATTCCAGGAAGCCCTGCTCAGCGACATGGACCATCGCCTGCGCTCACCGCGCACGCTGTTGCAGCCGCGCTCGCAGCAGAACAAGGACGATGCCTGGGCGCATTACCTGGCGGACAGCCAGCGCTTGCTGGTCGACACCCAAGCCCTGACCCAGCCTGAAGATGTGCGCATCCTCGTGGAATGGCTGCTCGACAGCCGCCATCAGGTCTACTGTTTCGGTGGCCGCTTCAGCATTCTGCTGGCCAATTACCTGCTCAACCACTTGCGTCTGCTGCGTCCCGGCTGCTTCGCCCTGGAAGACAACGCCCTGCTGCCCGACCGTTTGTACGATCTGCAACGTCAGGACGTGGTGCTGGTGTTCGACTACCGGCGCTACCAGACCCAAGCTTTGCGCGTTGCGCAGGCGGCGAAAAACAACAACGCGCGAGTGGTGTTGTTCACTGATGTCTACGCCTCGCCGCTGCGCGAATTGGCCGACCTGATCATCAGCGCGCCGGTGGAATCGGCGTCGCCGTTCGATACCATGGTGCCGGCGCTGGCGCAGGTCGAGGCGTTGATCGCCTGCCTGACCTTGCGCGTGCCGGACCCGGCCGATCGCCTGGAAGGCATCGATGCCCTGCGCAACGACTTTGCGACTCACCTGCTGGAGGACAAATAAGGATGTTCAGCCTTCCCCACCGCTCGCCTCGGGACCTGCCGTTTGCGACCGACCACACCGCTTTGCTGCTGGTGGACATGCAGCGCGCCTGGCTCGAACCGCAATTCGACCCACACCTGAGCGAGCCGGATGCCGAGTATTTTCTCCAGCGCACGCGCAAACAAGTGGTGCCCAATCAACAACGTCTGCTTGGCGCCTTTCGCCGGGTGCAGCAGAACGTGCTGCACACGATTATCGAAAGCCTGACCGCCGACGGTCGCGACCGCTCGCTCGATCACAAACTGTCTGACATGCACCTGCCCAAGGGCAGCGTGCAAGCGCAGGTCATCGCTGAACTGACCCCGACCGAAAACGAAATCGTGCTGCCGAAGACCTCCTCCGGGGTGTTCAATTCAACCAATATTGATTACGTGTTGCGCAATCTGCAGACCCGCCATCTGATCATCGCCGGTATTGTCACCGACCAATGCGTCGACATGGCTGTGCGCGACGCCGCCGACCGTGGCTATCTGGTCACGCTGGTGGAGGATGCCTGCGCCACTTACACAGTTGAACGCCATCACGCCTGCCTCAACGCGATCAAGGGTTACTGCTGGATCACCGACACCGACACCGTGCTCGGCCGTTTGCAGGAGATGCAGCCATGAGCCCGCGCCTGACGCCTTTGCCGATGACCACGCTGGTGACAACCGACCTGATCGGCATCACCCGGGGCCGCTCGTTTCCCAGCGATGAGCTGGAGCATTACCAGGCAGCGGGTTGCGGTTGGGTTCCGGCCAACAGCGCGTTGACGCCGCAAGACATCATCGCTTCGAGCAATCCGTGGGGCGCGTATGGCGACCTGCGGCTGATTCCCGATCTGAGCAGCCGCGTCACTGTCGGCAGCGGCCCGGACGCCAATGCACCGGTGCTGGATTTCATTCACGCCGACATTCGTGAGACCGACGGCCAGGCATGGGGCGCCTGCCCGCGCACATTGCTGCGCGATGAAATCGAGCGCTATCACGATGAGTTGGGGTTGCAAGTCAACGCCGCCTTCGAACATGAATTCAACCTGCACGCAGGTATTGCCGAACACGCGGCGTTCTCTCTCGAAGCGCAGCGTCAGGGCGCCGAATTCGGCGGCTGGCTGCTCAGCGCCCTGCGCGCCGGCGGCGTCGAGCCGGAAATGTTCCTGCCGGAATACGGCAAGCACCAATACGAAATCACCTGCCGTCCGACGCTTGGCGTGGCGGCGGCGGATCGCGCGGTCAACGTGCGCGAAATCACCCGGGAAATCGCCCGGCAAATGGGCCTGGATCTGAGTTTTGCGCCGAAGACTGCCGCCGAGGCGGTGTGCAACGGTGTGCACCTGCACGTCAGCCTGCTCGACCTTAGCGGCCAGCCGATGTTGTACGACGCCGGCACCAGCAACGGCCTGTCGAGCATCGGTCAGCACTGGGCTGCCGGAGTCCTGCATTTTCTACCGGCGCTGTGCGCATTCACCGCGCCGACGCCGCTGTCCTACCAGCGTTTGCAGCCGCACCACTGGAGCGCGTCGTATGCGTGTCTGGGGCAGCAGAACCGTGAAGCGGCGCTGCGCATCTGCCCGACTGTGACCTTGGGCGGCAAGTCTGCCGCGCAGCAGTTCAACCTGGAATTCCGCGCCATGGACGCTACCGCCTCGCCGCATCTGGCCATGGCTGCGCTGCTAATTGCCGGGCGACTGGGCATCGAACAGCGTCTGGCGCTGAACGCGGTTACCGATGAAATTCCCGATTCACTCAACGACGAGCAACGCAAGGCCCGGGGCATCGTCGCCCTGCCCGCCTCGCTGGCCCAGGCGCTGGATTGCCTGCGTGACAGCGCAGCCTTCAACGAATGGCTGCCCAAGCCGTTGCTCGACACTTATTACGCCCTGAAAACCGAGGAACTGGCGCTGACGGAACAGCTCTCGCCCGCTGACCTGTGTGAGCACTATGCACGCCTGTACTGAATCCGCCGAGCTTGGGTTGTACACCCGCCCGGTCTACAACCTGAGCCGCGAGGACTCGACGAACCCGTTGATCCTCGTGTGCGAACACGCCAGTCGCTACATTCCCGAAGCCCTGAACAATCTGGGCCTGGACGAGGCGGCCGCGCGCGAACATATCGCTTGGGACATCGGTGCGCTGCAACTGGCCGAACAGTTGTCGGAACAACTCGGCGCCACGTTGCTCAGCGCCAATTATTCACGGCTGCTGATCGACCTCAACCGCCCGCGCCATGCGCCGGACAGCATCCCGCTGCAGAGCGAGATCTACCCGATACCTGGCAATCGCGAGCTGGATGAGGCGACCCGCGAGTACCGGCGCCAGACGTTGTTCAAACCGTTTCACGCGCGCTTGCAGACCTTGATCGACGAGCGCATTGCCAAAGGTCTGCCGGTGCGGGTGGTCGGTGTTCACAGTTTCACCCCGGTGTATTACGGCCAGCCGCGACCACTGGAAGTCGGCGTGTTGTTCGGCCAGGCCCAGGACTATGCTCAGCGCCTGCTCGACGGGTTGCAAGCGCACCCGCTGAAAGTCGCGGGCAACCAGCCGTACAAAATTGACCCGCTGGGCGACATGACCGTGCCCGTGCACGGTGATGCCAGGGGTCTTGAGGCGGTGCTGATCGAGGTGCGCAATGATCTGCTGCGCAGTCCCGAAGCGGTCTCGCGCTGGGCAGATTACCTCGCACCTTTGCTGTAAACGATGGACCGATAAAACATAAACCGACCGATGGCTGACAAGGAGTTGCGCTTCATGGAAATTGAAGAATTCGGCTACAAGCAAGAGTTGAAACGTAGCCTGACGCTGACCGATCTGGTGGTGTACGGGATGATCTTCATGATCCCCATCGCCCCGTTCGGTGTGTATGGCTACGTCAACGCCGAAGCACCGGGGATGGTGCCGCTGGCGTACATCATCGGCATGGTGGCAATGCTGTTCACCGCGCTGAGTTACGGCAGCATGGCCAAGGCCTTTCCGGTTGCCGGCTCCGTATATTCCTACGCGCAACGCGGGCTTAATCAACACGTCGGCTTCATCGCTGGCTGGCTGATGCTGCTCGATTACCTGCTGATTCCGCCGCTGCTGTACCTGTATTCGGCGATGGCGCTCAACCATTTGTACCCAGACATTCCCAAGGTCGGCTTCATCCTGGCGTTTCTGGTCAGCGCGACGTTCGTCAACCTGCGCGGCATCACCTTCACCGCGCGGATGAACATGCTGTTCCTGCTGGCACAACTGGTGGTGCTGGGCATCTTCCTGTTCTACGCCTGGAACGCCCTGCACAACGGTGGCGGTAACGGTGAGCTGACGCTGGCGCCGCTGTATCACCCGGAAACGTTCAACTTCGCCCTGCTGATGCAAGCCGTGTCGATCGCCGTGCTGTCGTTCCTCGGCTTCGACGCGATCTCCACCCTCGCCGAAGAAATCAAGGAAGATCCGGGCCGCAGTGTCGGCAAGGCAGCGCTGATCACCCTGGCAGTGATGGGCACGATTTTCGTCGTACAAACGTGGATCGCCACCGATCTGGCAGCGGGCATGGGCTTCAAATCCGCCGACACCGCGTTCTATGAAATCGCTGAAATCGCCGCCGGCAGCTGGCTGGCGACCCTGACCGCCGTCGCCACGGCGCTGGCCTGGGGCGTAGCGGTGGCGATCACCTCGCAGGCCGCCGTCTCGCGCCTGCTGTTCGGCATGGCCCGCGACGGCAAGCTGCCGAAGGTGCTGGCCAAGGTCCACCCGAAACACAACACGCCGTACCTGAGCATTTATCTGGTGGCGGTGTTGTCGCTGCTGATCTGCTACCTGTTCATCGACGCGGTCGACATTCTCACCTCGCTGATCAACTTCGGCGCCCTCAGCGGTTTCATGCTGCTGCACCTGACGGTGATCAACCACTACTGGCGTCGGCAGAAGTCGGGGCAGTTTGTGCGCCATCTGCTCTGCCCGGTGATCGGCTTCATCATCGTTGCCGCCATCATGTACAACATGGGCGTCGATGCGCAGAAACTCGGCCTGATCTGGATTGCCCTGGGCCTGGTGTACCTGTTTTTCCTCAACAAGCTCGGCGCCAGCACAGCGCTGCCCGATCCGAGCAAAGGCTGACAAGAAAAAGAGCGGCGTCTGACAACAAATCAGGCGACCGCCGATTCAACGCGTGGAAACCGACAGTGATAGTCAGGTTCGGCGAATGGGCCGAACCTTTTGATACAGGAGTACATCCATGCTGGTCTTACGCCCAGTCGAGCAGAATGATCTGCCCCAGCTACAGCGCCTGGCCCGCGAGAGCCTGATCGGCGTGACCTCGCTGCCGGATGACAGCGAACACCTGCGCGAGAAAATCGCCGCGTCGTGCGCGTCCTTCGATAGCGCCACCCAGGCGCAGGGGCCGGAGAACTACTTCTTCGTGCTGGAAGATCTCGAACGCCGGCAATTGGTCGGCTGCTCGGAAATCCTTGCCACCGCCGGCTTCAAGGAGCCGTTCTACAGCCTGCGCAACCGCCATTTCACCAGCGCTTCGCGGGAATTGAACATCGAGCATGGCGTGCCGGCGTTGTCGCTGTGCCATGACCTCAGCGGGCATACCTTGCTGCGCGGTTTCCACATTGATGCCGCGTTGGTGCGCACGCCGTTTTCTGAACTGCTGTCGCGGGCGCGCCTGCTGTTCATTGCTGCGCATGCACAGCGGTTCTCCGAGGCGGTGATCACCGAAATCGTCGGCTATAGCGACGAGCAGGGTCATTCGCCATTCTGGGATGCGCTGGGCAAGCATTTCTTCGACTTGCCGTACGCGGAAGCCGAGCGCCTGTGCGGCTTGCAGAGCCGCACGTTTCTCGCCGAACTGATGCCGCAATACCCGATCTACGTGCCGATGCTGCCGCAAGCGGCGCAGGATTGCATCGGCCGCGTGCACCCGGACGGCCAGGAAGCGTTCGACATCCTCGCGCGGGAAGGCTTCGAAACCAACAGCTACATCGACCTGTTCGACGCCGGCCCGACCCTGTATGCGCGTACCGCAAACATTCGCTCGATCGCTGACAGCCAGACCGCCATTGTCCGCCAACAAGTATCGACCGACGCCCGTGGCCGTTACCTGCTGAGCAACGACGCCCTGCATGACTACCGCGCGATGGTCACCGAACTCGACTATCACCCCGGTCAGCCGCTGTCCCTGACACCCGCCATCTGCGCGGCGCTGAAGGTCAGCGATGGCAGCTCGATACGGCTGGTCGCTCTGTGAGCCGCGTTAGCCATCCGCGCCTGAATCGGTCCGCCAAAGGAGTTGGAGCATGATTGTCCGTCCGGTAAAAGTCAGCGACCTGCCTGCCTTGATGACCCTCGTCGAACAGGCAGGGCCAGGTTTCACCACGCTTCCGGCCAACGAAGACCGCTTGGCGCACCGAGTGCGTTGGGCACAGCGCGCATTCGCCGAACAGGTGGAACGCGCCGATGCCGATTACCTGTTTGTCCTCGAGGATGATGAGCAGCGCGTGGTCGGTGTCAGCGCGATGGCCGGCGCCGTTGGCCTGCGCGAGCCCTGGTACAACTACCGGCTCGGCGTCACCGTCAGTTCGGCGCCGGATCTGGGCATTCAGCGGCAGATCCCAACGTTGTTCCTCAACAACGAACTGACCGGCCAATCGGAGCTGTGCTCGCTGTTTCTGCGCCATGACCAGCGCAACGGCAGCAATGGCCGCCTGTTGTCGCTGGGTCGTCTGTTGTTCGTCGCCGAATTTCCGCACCTGTTTGGCGAGAAGATGATCGCCGAACTGCGCGGCAGTGCCGATGAAAACGGTTGCTCGCCGTTCTGGGACAGCCTCGGCCGGCATTTCTTCCAGATGGATTTCACCCACGCCGATCACTTGTCCGGCCTGGGCAACAAAGCCTTTATCGCCGAACTGATGCCGCGCCAGCCGCTGTACACCTGCCTGCTCACCGAACAGGCGCAGGCGGCGATCGGCCAGACGCATCCAAACACTCAACCAGCGTTGAAAATTCTTCAAGCTGAAGGCTTTGCGCACAAAGGCTACATCGACATTTTCGACGGTGGCCCGGTCATCGAGGCGCCAATCCGCAGCATCCGCACGGTGCGCGACAGCCTCGAACTGACCCTGAGCCTCGGCACCCCCGACGAGCAGGCGCCGCTGTGGCTGATTCACAACCGCCGGCTGGAAAACTGCCGCATCACCGCGGCCCACGGTCGACTGGCGGGCAACAGCCTGGTGGTTGATCGTCTCACCGCCAAGCGCCTGCAACTTCAGCCGGGAAATTCGGTGCGCGCGGTGCTCCTGCCCCATCAACAGCAACATGCCGTGGCGGCCTGATATTTCCGGCACGGGAGATTAAACCTTTCAGCCGCCAGTCCTGCCGCGCAAATTCGTCATGATTCTTGACCCATTCGCGTGATAGCCTTTTCATTCTTCGGCGTTGACACCTTTGCTCAAGCCTTTCCATTCCTTATGTATTGGTGGAACTCGTATGACCAGGCTTTCCCATCAAGATTTGCGCCGCAATTTCCGTCAGCTGCTGGCCTCCGACACCTGCTACCACACCGCTTCGGTGTTCGACCCGATGTCGGCCCGCATCGCCGCTGACTTGGGTTTTGAAGTAGGTATCCTCGGCGGCTCCGTGGCCTCGCTGCAGGTGCTTGGCGCACCGGACTTCGCCCTGATCACCCTCAGCGAATTCGCCGAACAGGCCACGCGCATCGGTCGCGTCGCCCAATTGCCAGTGATCGCTGACGCCGACCACGGCTACGGCAATGCCCTCAACGTGATGCGCACCATCGTCGAACTGGAACGCGCCGGCGTCGCTGCACTGACCATCGAAGACACCCTGCTGCCCGCGCAATTCGGGCGCAAATCCACCGACCTGATCACCGTGGCCGAAGGCGTCGGCAAGATCCGCGCGGCGCTGGAAGCCCGGGTCGATACGGAAATGGCGATCATCGCCCGCACCAATGCCGGCATTCTGCCGAACCAGGAAATCATCAGCCGCACCCGCCAATATCAGGCGGCGGGCGCTGACGGCATCTGCATGGTCGGCGTGCAGGACTTTGATCAACTGGAACAAATCGCCGAGCACCTGACCGTGCCGCTGATGCTGGTCACCTACGGCAACCCGGCCCTGCGCGACGACAAACGCCTGGCCGAACTCGGTGTACGCGTGACCATCGACGGCCACGGCGCCTACTTCGCCGCGATCAAGGCCACCTACGACAGCCTGCGCGAACAGCGACAGATCTTCACCCAGGCCTCCGATTTGAGCGCGACCGAGTTGACCCACACCTATACCCAGCCGGAGGAATACATTCTCTGGGCCAAGGAATACATGAGCGTCAAGGAGTGACGGTGTGCCCGGGCTGACGCCATCGCTGGCAAGCCAGCTCCCACAGGGTTTTGTGTTGCACAAATAATCCATGTTTGGTCGCATAACCTGTGGGAGCCTGGCTTGCCAGCGATGAGGCCAGCCGCGACACCGCTAAACCGGCGTCTTGTAAGCCTCTTCCCGCTGCGCCGCCCGCGCCTGAATCACATTCAAAATCGCGCAGCCCTCGCGCATCAGCAGATGAACCGCGCTGGTCACCCGCGTCAGATCACAATCGGAAATGCCCTTGAGGTTAAGGCTGGCAAAGGTGTCGGCCAGATCGCGCACGACCACAAACCGGTGCATCGCACAGGCGGCCATGTCGCTGAGTTCAGTGTGGGTATTGATGAAGAGCACCGGGGATTCGGCGTCGTAGGTGTCGATGGGGAGATAGCGCGGCATTACTTGGTCGGTCATAAAGTTCACTCCAAAGAGGGGTCTGGTGCTGTATTCGACCGGCCAAGATCGTCGCAGAGTTATCTGCGAACGGAGACTATAAAAGTCGCGCCCAACGGCCGCAACCAGAGCTTCTGTCGGACTTTTCGGTATTTTTGTACGCCGCCCTCGACTTCCACACTTCCCACAAAAAGCCCCTCACCCTAGCCCTCTCCCAGAGGGAGAGGGGACTGATTGGGGGATGCTCTGGATCTACGCCGACGTGAGAGATCGCGTTGAATGCGACTTTGAATTCAACTTGATCTGGCGGTTGCCACATGGACCACAAACAACGCGGTCAGTCCCCTCGCCCTCCGGGAGAGGGTTAGGGTGAGGGGCCGATTTCTCTGGCACCCCGCCCGGCCTCGTCACACCGCAAACCCCATCACCGCGGCTTCGCCAACTCCATGATCATCCGCGACAACAAGTAAATCCGCGGTGCCACACTCGCCACTTCGGCATATTCCTCAGGCGTGTGAATATTGCCGCCGACAATGCCGAAGCCATCCAGCGTCGGCGTTCCTACGCCTGCGGACAAACTGGCATCCGCCGCGCCACCACTGCCCTCCTCGGTCAGCTTGCGGCCAATTTCGCCGTAAATGCCTTGAGCCATGGCCATCAAGCGATCCGACTCAGCCGTCTGCGGCATCGGCGGCAATCCGCGCTGCAAGGAGGTTTTCACTTCGGTATCGGCAATCAACTTGTCCTGCGAGACCCGCGCCAGATCCTTCTCGATGCGATCAAATTCCTCCGGCACTGCCGCGCGCACGTCCGCCTTGGCCGTGGCCTGATCAGGAATCACGTTGGTGCGATCGCCGGCCTTGAGCACGGTGAAGTTGATGGTGGTTTTCTTCGCTTCATCGCCGAGCTTGCCCAGTTGCAGAATCTGGTGCGCCGCTTCCATCGCCGCGTTCCGTCCAAGCTCTGGCGCGACGCCGGCGTGGGCGGCCTTGCCTTTGACTTCGACCAGCGCCGTCGCACTGCCCTTGCGCCACACCACCAGGCCATCGGCGGGGCGGCCCGGTTCGAGGTTGAGGGTCACATCGTGCTGTTTGGCGGTTTTCTTGATCAGGTCGGTGGCGACGTCCGAGCCGGTTTCTTCGCTGGCGTCCAGCAGGAAAGTGATCTGCGCGTAGTCTTTGAAGTCGAGGTTCTTCAGCACTTTCAGCGCGTAGATGCCGGCGACGATCCCGCCCTTGTCGTCCATCACCCCCGGCCCGTAGGCACGGCCGTCCTTGATGTGGAATGGCCGCTCGGCCGCGGAGCCTTCCTTGAACACCGTATCCATGTGCGCCATCAGCAGGATTTTCGCCTTGCCGGTGCCTTTGAGCGTGGCCAGCACGTGGTTGGATTTTTCCGGGGTGTTGGGTACCAACTCGATGGTGGCGCCGAGTTTCTTCAGCTCATCAATGGCGATCTCGCTGACCTGTTTCAGGCCCGGTTCATAACCTGAGCCGGAGTCGATATTGACCAGTCGCTCCAACAATTTCAGGGCTTCGGGCTGATACTGCTCGGCATCGGCGAGCACTTGTTTGTGCGGTTCGGCGGCGTTTGCGGCCGAGAATGCGAGGGACAGACCGAGGCTGGCGGCCATCAGAGAGCGGGGAAATGAGAACGTCATGAAGCAGTCCTTGTTTCGTGTCGGAGGGATTCAACCGTAACCGACATCGGCGCGAGGCTCTATAGCGGATGCGACACTGATCTAACCGACAACACATACCCCGGTGGGAGCGAGCCTGCTCGCGAAGGCGTCGTGGCAAACGATATTGATACCGCCTGACCCAGCGCTTTCGCGAGCAGGCTCGCTCCCACAGGTATCAGCTCGCCCGTCAGACCGAATCCAGCAGCGCCTGCCTCGGTTTGTTGTCACTGTTGCAGATCACCCGATTGCGCCCACTGGCCTTGGCTTCGTACAACGCCTGATCGGCCTCATCCAGCCAACGCGTGGCGTCGGCATGGCTCGGGTCGTAGGCGGCCAGGCCAATGCTCAGACTGACCTTCAACGCCGGGTTCTGCTCGTAGCCCATCACCGCAAAACGCTCGCGCAAGGCTTCCATCGCCTGAGCCGCGTTGAACAGTGGCAGCTCCGGCAGAATCACGCAGAACTCGTCCCCGCCATAGCGCCCCGCCACATCCGTGGCGCGCAGATTCTGTTTGAGCAGTTTGCTCAACTGGCGCAGGACGATATCGCCAGCGACATGCCCATAGGTGTCATTGATCGCTTTGAAGTGGTCGATGTCGATCAGCGCAATCGCCGCGCCCTGCTGCTGGCGTTTGCAGCGCTGGAACGCGAGGTTCAGCTGATCCTTCCACGCGCCGTGATTGAGCAGGCCGGTCAGGCTGTCGGTGCGACTCAACGCCAATAGCTCGCGCTTGTGCCGACCGAGGGTCGAGGCCTGACGAAAGCAGATCCAGCCCAGCGCCAGCGGATACAGCAACAGCAACGGCAAACAGGCGTAGAGCTGCAGCGGCGTTGTTGGCGGGATGAACGCCGGAGCAAACACCACCAGCCCGACGCCGATGCCCAATAGCTGCGCCGCCGTGCCCGCCAGCAAAAACCGCCCACCACCAATGGCGACGTTGTTCATCGCCATCATCGAAATCGTGGTTGCGCTGGGCAGCGGATTGAACTGCATGGCGGCGACCCAGAAGCCGCCCATGAATGCGTCGATCAGCAAATTGCGGTGTTCGGCGCGAAACGGCACGCTCGAGCGGCGCGCCCATTGAAACGCCAGATGCGGCCAGATCAGACCATTGAACAGCATCAGGCCCCACACCCACAGCGGCGGATCGAGGGCATACATCGCCACGCTGACACACATCAGCCCGAGCAGCAGCCCGAACACCCGCGACCTGTAAAGCCTCCTGGCCAGTGAAAGTCCCTTTCCTCGCGTATTTCCCATAAGGGCCTCGACCGCGCGATGCATGGTTACATCCCGACAAGGATGTGTCCGGAGTCTATCAGGGCGCCGTTAAATAGCCATCACCGGCCAGCGGCCTGAATAGAGCGCTATCAGCGCCGCACGCGCGGCCCAGAGTTGGCTATAAATGAAAGAGGGGAAATGGAAAAACAACTATAAAAAGGGGGCACATGCATACCTACGCTGTGTTGATCATCGGCAGCGGTTTCGGCGGCCAGTGCGCGGCGGTCAACCTGCTCAAGGCCGGAATCGACGACTTTCGCATTCTTGAACGACGCGACTTCTTCGGCGGCACCTGGTGCCAGAACACCTACCCCGGCGCAGCGGTGGACGTGCCGTCGCCGCTGTATTCGCTGTCATTCGCGCCCTACCGCTGGTCGCAGATGTTCGCCGAACAGGCAGAACTGCGGCGCTACACCGAACACGTAATCGAGCAGTTCGGTTTACGCGAGCGCGTGGAACTGGGGGCCGATGTCGAGCGCGTCGAATGGGACGAAGCGGAAAAGCGTTGGTTGGTGCACACCCGCGCCAGAGGTACTTTCCGAACCCAATTCCTGATCAATGCTTCCGGGCCGTTGAGTCAGCCGGTCATCCCCAACTTTCCCGGGATGGATCGCTTTCAAGGCAAGACTTTTCATACAAATAACTGGGACCACAGCTACGACTATCGCGGTAAACGCGTGGCGATCGTCGGCAGCGGCGCCAGCGCCGCGCAGGTGGTCCCAGCGATAGCGCCACAAGTCGAACAGCTGCATGTGTTCCAACGCACGCCGCATTGGGTGCTGCCGCGTGCCGATCGCAAATTCGGCCATTTCCAGCGCTGGCTGCTTGGCCTGAAACCGGCATACAAACTGCTGCGCTGGCTGATCTACTGGCAATTCGAAACCCGCGTGATCGCTTTCAAATACTCGAAACCGGCGATTCACCTGGTCCAGCGACATGCGCTGCGGTTCCTCAAGCGCCAGGTTCCAGACCCGGTACTGCGACAGAAACTCACCCCGGACTTCACCATCGGCTGCAAACGCGTTTTGGTGTCCAGCACGTACTACCCGGCGCTGAGCCGCGCCAACGTCACGTTGCACAGTCGCGAGCACGGCATCGCTTCGATCGACGAAAGCGGGATCAACACCGTGGACGGCGAGCATCTCGATGTTGATCTGATCGTCTGGTCCACCGGTTACGACGCCACCGACGGGGTGATTTCCTACCCGGTCAGCGGCAAAAACGCGGTGCAACTCAGAGATGTCTGGGCCGAATACCCGCGCGCCTACCTTGGCACCAGCCTGCCGGACTTCCCCAACCTGTTTATCGTCACCGGGCCGAACACCGGCATTGGCCACACCTCGGCGCTGTTCATCATCGAATCGCAGATGAACTACATCCTCGACTGCATCCGCACCGTACGGGCCAAAGGCCTGCGCAGCATCGAAGTGCGCCGTGACGCAGAACGTACCTACACTGCAATGATCCACCGGGAAATGCAGCGCACGGTGTGGAAGTCCGGTGGTTGCCACAGTTGGTACCAGAGCAAGAGCGGTCACGTGATCGCGATGTTTCCCGGCTTCAGTTTCAGCTATCACCTGCTGACCCGGGCGCTGAAACCGGCCGACCATATTTTGTCCTGAACACGTAAAAGGAAGACGTCGATGCTTTTGCTGTTTGTCGCACTCGCGGTTTTCGTGGCCTGGAGCTGGTTGAGTTACCCGGCGGTCGGCCATTGGCTGTACAACCTGGCCATGGCCAGCGAGGCCAGGTTGTACAAATTGCACAAGATCGAAGTGCCGATCGCCGAGATGACCGTGTCGACCTGGCAAGGCGGGCCGTACGAGGCGTCCAGCGCGATCCTGATGCTGCACGGCTTCAGCGCCGACAAAAACCTCTGGCTGCGCTGCGCCCGGCATTTCGTCCGTCAGTATCGGGTGATCATTCCGGATCTGGCCGGCCACGGTGAGACTGGCTTCATGGCTGGCGGCGGTTACGACATTGCGGTTCAGGCCAAACGCATGATTCAACTGCTCGACGTCTGCGGCGTGGAGAAAGTCCACGTCATCGGCAACTCCATGGGCGGCTACATTGCCGCGTGGCTGGCGGCGACCTGTCCGGAGCGAATCGCCTCGCTGGCATTGATCGACCCGGCCGGCGTCACCGCACCGGAGCCAAGCGACATGGAGCGCCACCTGGCGCGCGGGCACAATCCATTCCTGATCAATTCCCGCGAAGAATTTCAGCGTTTCTACGCGATGACCATGGAGTCGCCGCCGTGGGTGCCGAAGCTGGTGCTGGACGCCGTCGCCCAGCGCTATGAGCAACAACGTGACGAGCTCGAAGAAATCTTCCGCGACTTCCGCGCCAGCCCGCCGATGGAGCCGAAACTGGCCGAGATCAAATGTCCGGCGCTGTTGCTGTGGGGGCGCAAGGATCGCCTGATCGACGTCAGCAGCGTGCCGGTGTGGAGCAAAGGCATCGCCAATCTCGAAGTGGATGTGTGGGATCACGTCGGGCACATGCCGATGGTCGAACAGCCGGGAAATACCGCGCGGCTGTACGGGGAATTTCTGGAACGACAGCGATGAACATGGATATTCGCAATGCCCCAGGTGGCGCAACTGATCGTTCCCATGCTCTGCGTGGGAATGCCTCAGGGGACGCTCTGCGTCCAGTGACGCAGAGCGTCACGGGCTACATTCCCACGCAGAGCGTGGGAACGATCAGCGGAGACAGAAGGTTGGCGTTCCCATGAACATCCTTTACGACGAACGCCTCGACGGTCCGTTGCCCGAGGTGAACAAGGGCGAATTGCTCAAGGCCCTGCAACAAGCCCTGCCGGACCTGGACATCCTCTGGCGCGAAGATGAACTCAAACCCTACGAATGCGACGGCCTCTCCGCCTACCGCGCCACGCCAATGCTGGTGGCCCTGCCCCGGCGTCTGGAGCAAGTGCAAACCCTGCTGAAATTCTGCCATCAGAACAACGTGCCCGTGGTCGCGCGGGGTGCCGGCACTGGATTGTCCGGCGGCGCGCTGCCACTGGAAAAGGGCCTGTTGCTGGTGATGGCGCGGTTCAACAACATCCTGCACATCGACCCCGCTGCACGTATCGCGCGGGTTCAGCCGGGGGTGCGCAATCTCGCCATCTCCCAAGCGGCGGCCCCGTTCGGCTTGTATTACGCACCGGATCCGTCGTCGCAGATCGCCTGTTCGATCGGCGGCAACGTCGCGGAAAACGCTGGTGGCGTGCATTGCCTCAAGTACGGCCTGACCGTGCACAACGTGCTGAAAATCGAAGTGCTGACCATCGAGGGCGAACGTCTTACGCTGGGCTCCGAGGCGCTCGATTCAGCCGGTTTCGACCTGCTCGCCTTGTTCACCGGCTCCGAAGGCCTGCTGGGGATCATCACCGAAGTCACGGTGAAACTGCTGCCCAAACCGCAAGTCGCCAAGGTCCTGCTCGGCAGTTTCGACTCAGTGGAAAAGGCCGGTCGTGCGGTTGCCGAAATCATCGCTGCCGGGATCATTCCGGGTGGTCTGGAAATGATGGACAACCTGGCCATTCGCGCCGCCGAAGACTTTATCCACGCCGGTTACCCGGTCGACGCCGAGGCGATTCTGTTGTGCGAACTCGACGGCGTCGAAGCCGACGTGCACGACGATTGCCAGCGCGTACGGGAAGTCATGACAGCGGCCGGCGCCACTGAAGTGCGCCAGGCCCAGGACGAGGCCGAGCGTGTGCGTTTCTGGGCCGGGCGCAAAAACGCGTTTCCGGCGATCGGCCGGTTGTCGCCGGATTATTACTGCATGGACGGCACCATCCCGCGCCGCGAATTGCCCGCTGTGCTGCAAGGTATCGCTAGCCTCGGCGAGGAATATGGCTTGCGCGTGGCCAACGTGTTCCATGCCGGCGACGGCAACATGCATCCGCTGATCCTGTTCGATGCCAACCAGCCGGGGGAGCTGCATCGCGCCGAGGCACTGGGCGGCAAGATCCTCGAACTGTGCGTGAAAGTCGGCGGCAGCATCACCGGCGAGCACGGCGTAGGCCGCGAAAAAATCAATCAGATGTGCGCGCAGTTCAACAGCGACGAGCTACTGCTGTTTCATGCGGTGAAAGCCGCGTTCGATCCGCAGGGCCTGCTCAATCCCGGCAAGAACATTCCGACCCTGCATCGCTGCGCCGAATTCGGCGCGATGCACATTCACGCCGGGCAACTGCCCTTCCCCGAGCTGGAGCGATTCTGATGGCTAATTTCGATGCCGCCAACGCCCTGCTCGATCAGGTCAACGCAGCGCGGGCCAATGCCACGCCGCTGAAGATTCAGGGCGGCAACAGCAAGGCGTTTCTCGGTCGCGAGGTGGCCGGCGAAGTGCTCGACACCCGTGCTCATCGCGGCATCGTTCAATACGATCCGACCGAACTGGTGGTCACCGCACGTGCCGGCACGCCGTTGTCCGAGCTGCTCGCGGCGCTGGATGACGCCGGGCAAATGTTGCCCTGCGAACCGCCGTCCTTCGCCGACAGCGCCACGGTCGGCGGGATGGTCGCCACGGGACTGTCCGGACCACGCCGGCCGTGGTCCGGCTCGGTACGCGACTTCGTTCTCGGCACGCGGGTGATCACCGGCCTCGGTCAGCATCTGCGCTTCGGTGGCGAAGTGATGAAAAACGTCGCCGGTTATGACCTGTCGCGGCTGATGGCCGGCAGTTTCGGTTGCCTCGGCGTGCTCACCGAAGTGTCGCTGAAAGTCCTGCCGAAACCACGCCAGTGCCTGAGCATTCGCCTTGATATCGACTGCGCTCGGGCCTTGAGCAAACTTGCCGAATGGGGCCAGCAACCGCTGCCGATCAGCGCCGCGTGCCACGATGGCCGGAGCCTGTACCTGCGCCTGGAAGGTGGCGAAGGTTCGGTGACGGCGGCGCATCAACGCCTCGGCGGCGAGCCGCTGGATTCGGTTTTCTGGCGCGACCTCAACGAACAGCGCCTGAGTTTTTTCGACCAAGGCTTGCCGCTGTGGCGCCTGTCATTGCCGAACAACCTCGGCCCGCTCGAGCTGCCCGGCGAGCAACTGATCGATTGGGCCGGTGCGCAACGCTGGGTGAAATCCGAACGCCCTGAGATTCACGTACTCGCCCATTCCTTGGGCGGCCATGCAACGTGCTTTACCCACGGCGCCACCGATTCGCCGTTCCAACCCTTGGCGCCAACCCTGCTGCGCTACCACCGGCAACTCAAGGCGCAACTCGACCCGCAAGGGCTGTTCAACCCCGGGCGAATGTACGCGGAGGTCTAGCCATGCAAACCACCCTGAGCGAGCAATCGCGGCAATTGCCCCGCGCTGGCGAAGCGGAAAAGATCCTGCGCACCTGCGTGCATTGCGGCTTTTGCAACGCGACGTGCCCGACGTATCAATTGCTCGGCGATGAACTCGATGGGCCGCGCGGACGCATTTACCTGATCAAGCAAGTGCTCGAAGGCGCACCGGCCACCGAACAGACGCAGCTGCATCTGGACCGTTGCCTGTCGTGCCGCAACTGCGAAACCACCTGCCCATCCGGCGTCGATTATCACAACCTGCTCGACATCGGCCGCGCGGTGGTCGACAGCGCGGTGCCACGCCCCGCCGCCCAGCGCTTGCTGCGCGAAGGCTTGCGCGCGTTGGCGCCGAATCCGGCTGTGTTCAAAGGCTTACTGCGCATGGGCGCGACCTTTCGGCCGCTGCTACCGCGCCTGCTGGAAAGCAAACTGCCGCAGCGCTTGGGTGTCATGGGGTCGCGCCCTGCTCCTCGGCATGCGCGCCGGGTGTTGTTGCTCGAAGGTTGCGTGCAACCGGGTCTGTCGCCGAACACCAATGACGCAACGGCGCGGGTGCTTGATCGTTTGGGCATCAGCGTCACTCCGGTGAGCGAGGCCGGTTGCTGCGGCGCTCTCGACTATCACCTCGACGCTCAGGGCAAAGGTCTCGACCGCGCTCGGCAGAACATCGAAGCCTGGTGGCCGCATCTGCAGAACGGCGCCGAAGCCATCGTGCAGACGGCCAGCGGTTGCGGCGCGTTCATCAAGGATTACGGGCATTTGCTTGCGGACGATCCGGTCTATGCCGACAAGGCTCGGCAGATCAGCGAAATGACTCGGGACCTGGTGCAAATAATCGCTGAGGAACCACTGGAGCAAGTATGCGCCGCCAGCGAACGGCGCATCGCCGTGCATTGCCCGTGCACCTTGCAGCACGCACTGAAACTCGGCGGCGCCGTGGAAACAGTGCTGACCCGACTTGGCTTCAACCTCACGCCGGTACCGGATGGCCATTTGTGCTGCGGCTCGGCGGGCACCTACTCGCTGACCCAACCGGTGCTGGCGCGGCAACTGCGCGATCAGCGCCTCAACGCCCTGGAAAGCGGCCGGCCTGAGTTGATCGTCACTTCCAACGTGGGCTGTCAGAGCCATCTGGCCAGCGCCGGGCGCACGCCGGTCAGGCACTGGATCGAACTGGTGGATCAGTCGTTGGCAGAATGAAGTTCGTAGGATTCTTCGTTTGCCCGCCTGGGCGAAGGCTGCGATCTTTTCCGGCATCCATTTCGTCACCGTGGCAGGAATTTTTTTCATGACCGTGCAGCCGTTCGTCAGCCCCGACCTGATCCGCCAACGCTTCTCCCGAGCGATGTCCGACATGTACCGCGAAGAGGTGCCGCTGTACGGCGCGCTGATGGAACTGGTGGAGAAAACCAATCGCGAAGTGCTGACACGTCAGCCTGAGATTGCCGGACAGCTCAAGCGCACCGGCGAAATCGAGCGGCTGGACATGGAACGCCACGGCGCCATTCGCGTCGGCACCGCGAGCGAACTGGCCACCCTCGCCCGCCTGTTCGCGGTGATGGGTATGCAACCGGTGGGTTATTACGACCTGACCCCGGCCGGTGTGCCGGTGCATTCAACGGCGTTTCGTGCGGTGCATGAAGAAGCGTTGCAGGTCAGCCCGTTTCGCGTGTTCACCTCGTTGCTGCGGCTGGAGCTGATTGAAGATCCTGAATTGCGTTCGTTTGCCGAGTCGGTACTGGCCCGTCGTTCGATTTTTACTGAAGAGGCGTTGCGCCTGATTGAACAGGCGGAAACGGCAGGCGGACTGAATGAAGCGGAGGCCGTGGAATTCGTCCGACAGGCACTGGAGACTTTTCGCTGGCACCACAGCGCCACGGTCAGCGCCGCGCAATACCAGAAACTCAGCGCCCAGCACCGCTTGGTCGCCGATGTCGTTGCGTTCAAAGGCCCGCACATCAACCACCTGACCCCTCGCACGCTGGACATCGACACCGTGCAGCAACAGATGCCCGCCCATGGCATTACACCAAAAGCGGTGATCGAAGGCCCACCGCGCCGCAATTGCCCGATCCTGCTGCGCCAGACCAGCTTCAAAGCGCTGGACGAGCCGATCGCCTTCACCGATCAGCCCGAAACCCGTGGCAGCCACAGCGCGCGCTTCGGCGAAATCGAACAACGCGGCGCTGCCCTCACGCCCAAGGGTCGCGCGCTGTACGACCGCTTGTTGAATGCCGCTCGCGATGAACTGGGCGACTTCCCCAACGAAGCCAATGCCGCACGCTACAACGCGCTGATGACTCAGCATTTTGCGGAATTTCCTGACAGCATCGAGGGCATGCGCGAACAGGGGCTGGCGTACTTTCGTTATTTCGCTACGGAAAAGGGCTTGGCCGCTGAAGGACTTGGTGAGTCGTCCCTGGAGGACTTGCTGCGCGATGGCTATGTGAAAGCGGAGCCGCTGGTGTACGAAGATTTCCTGCCGGTGAGCGCAGCGGGGATTTTTCAGTCGAACCTGGGGGATGCCGCACAGGCGCATTACGGCGAACACTCCAATCGACAGGCTTTCGAACAGGCGCTGGGGCGTTCGACTATTGATGAGTTGGGGTTGTATGCCGAGACGCAACGGCGGTCGATTGAGGAGTGTTTGACCCGACTCGCGCGTTAAACATTAAAAGATCGCAGCCTACGGCTGCTCCTACAGGGGAAACGCATTCCAAATGTAGGAGCTGCCGCAGGCTGCGATCTTTTGATCTGAAGCTATGGGGCAATCTTTGCCTCCATAGCGATCTTTGCCTCCATAAAGGCATCTGGCCATTGTGCGCAAGAAGTTGCGCAGTTGCCCGTAATATTTCAGGGGTAAATTGCCCTGCAGCCCAAGCGGCGCAAGCCCTGCAGCCAAGTGCGCAAGAAGTTGCGCAGTACTGCGCAACTTCTTGC
>NZ_RCNZ01000119.1:0-33915 GCF_004307525.1 Pseudomonas sp. Sample_21
TGGAGAAAGGCGACAAGCCGGAAGCCAAGGGCAAGATCCTCATGGCCACGGTCAAAGGCGATGTGCACGACATCGGCAAGAACATCGTCGGCGTGGTGCTCGGTTGCAACGGCTATGACATTGTCGACCTCGGCGTGATGGTTCCGGCCGAAAAGATCCTGCAGGTCGCCAAAGAAGAAAAGTGCGACATCATCGGCCTCTCCGGCCTGATCACGCCGTCGCTGGACGAGATGGTCCACGTTGCCCGCGAAATGCAGCGTCAGGATTTCCACCTGCCACTGATGATCGGTGGCGCGACGACGTCGAAAGCGCACACCGCGGTGAAGATCGAGCCGAAGTACAGCAACGATGCCGTGGTCTACGTGACCGACGCCTCGCGCGCCGTCGGCGTGGCGACACAGTTGTTGTCCAAGGAACTCAAGGCCGGTTTCGTCGAGAAGACCCGCCTGGAATACATCGACGTGCGCGAGCGTACGTCCAATCGCAGCGCCCGTACTGAACGCCTGAGCTACGCCGCCGCGATCGCGAAGAAGCCGCAATTCGACTGGGCCAATTATCAGCCAGTGAAACCGACCTTCACCGGCAGCAAGGTGCTCGACAACATCGATTTGAAGGTACTGGCCGAGTACATCGATTGGACACCGTTCTTCATTTCCTGGGATCTGGCCGGCAAATTCCCGCGCATCCTCGAAGACGAAGTGGTCGGTGAAGCCGCCACTGCGCTGTACAAGGACGCGCAGGAAATGCTCGCTAAGCTCATCGACGAAAAACTCATCAGCGCCCGTGCGGTGTTCGGTTTCTGGCCGGCCAATCAGGTCAACGAAGACGACATCGAGCTGTACGACGACAACGGCAAGCCGCTGGCCAAGCTGCATCACTTGCGTCAGCAGATCATCAAGACCGACGGCAAGCCGAACTTCTGCCTCGCCGACTTCGTGGCGCCGAAGGACAGCGAAGTCACCGACTATGTCGGCGGCTTTATCACCACCGCTGGCATCGGTGCCGAAGAAGTGGCCAAGGCCTATCAGGACGCGGGCGACGACTACAACTCGATCATGGTCAAGGCCCTCGCCGACCGCTTGGCCGAAGCCTGCGCCGAATGGCTGCACCAGCAAGTGCGTAAAGAACACTGGGGTTACGCCAAGGACGAGACCCTGGATAACGATGCGCTGATCAAAGAGCAGTACCGTGGCATCCGCCCTGCTCCCGGCTACCCGGCCTGCCCGGATCACACCGAGAAAGCCGCGCTGTTCACCCTGCTCGATCCAGAGGCTGCCGAAATGCGCGCCGGGCGCAGTGGCGTGTTCCTCACCGAACACTACGCAATGTTCCCCGCCGCAGCGGTCAGCGGCTGGTACTTCGCCCATCCGCAGGCGCAGTACTTTGCCGTGGGCAAGATCGACAAGGATCAAGTGCAGAGCTACACCGCGCGCAAAGGCCAGGACCTGAGCGTGACCGAGCGTTGGCTGGCGCCAAATCTGGGTTACGACAGCTGATCGGGCCGCGGACCTGGGAGCGCGCTGCTCCCAGGTCTGCTCGATCAGTCAGTCACGGCGCCACGAAGGCCCGGGTTTCGGTGAAGACGGGGCCGATGGCGACGCTCCCGCATCCTGCGACGCCAGGCTCTCCAGTTCTGTGCGAGTCAAAGCCTTGAGTTTCTCGATGCGCGCGTCCGCCAGTTCGATTTCAAGCACCCTCATCGCATCCAGATAATCGCTGTTTTCTCTGTCCGGGTAGGCATCCTCGACCGCTTCGTGCCGCCTGGTAGCGTCGCGTTCAAGTGCCTCGAACGCCTCGGCGTGGCGATCCTGCAGATAGCGGATCCAGTAGTCCCGCGCAATCAGATCCTCCAGAAAGATGGGTGATGCCTCGTCCGCGAGAACCGAGGCACGCGCATTGAGCAATCGTCGCCCGCGAATCGGTGAGGCGTACAACATGTGTTCGGGTTGCGCCGGCAACTCCAGGTCGTCCGGCCAGCCGCGTGTCATGGCGATGCGGTATTGCAGGCGGACTTCCGCGCGATCCTTGTTCCTGGCGGCGGCTTCGGCCAGTCGATCCACCCTTTCCAGGCGAAACAGCCGTCGAGTCAGATCGAGCAGCGCTCTGCCGCGTTGCAGCTGACGATGCCGCGGAATGTCGCGCAGAGCGTTGTATTCGTAGACGCGGGTCTCCAGTTCGCTGAACGACAGGATCCGGCCATCGGGGCACGTGCCGTGGGTTTCGGCGTTGAAAAACAACAGCTCGCGCAGTTCAGCGTTTTCCGTGGCAGCCTGGATCACTTGCCAGACCCGGTGGGTCAGATCGGCACCGGCAAACCTGAATTCCAGGGTGTCGGGCAAGGTCGAGAGCAAATGAAAGAACGCCTCATGGTTGGCCTGTCGAGCCAATTGCAGCCATAGCGCTTGCCGCGCTGCACGCGCATCTGCATGCGTATAGGTCATCCATATATCCATCGCCGGCGCCGCCACGTCCTGCGCCGGATTGGCAATCACCTCCGCAGCCTCCACACCGGCATGCATATCCACGGGCCTGCTACTGCTACCGCCACCGCCTCCGCCACGCGGATCATCACCATCGTCGCTATCGGAGTCGGGGTCCGAACCCCGATCCGAATCCGATTCGGATCCGCTATCGCTTTCCGAGTCGCTCATACGCTCGGCGATCAAGCGCTGCAAGGACTCCGGCGTGTAGCCCAGCACGTCACTGCCGCCATGCGCGACGCTGTAGTCCCTGATCTGCTCCAATGCGTTAAGCGACAGCGAGTTCTCCGACAGATCGGTGCCTGCCACGAGCGCCTCATGATTGCCGCCCAACAGCCGGTCCGGGAAAACCATGACGTTGTTGCCCGACAGGTCCAGCCTTTGCAGATGCGCCAGTTCAAGCACGCCTTCAGGCCAGAAATCCAGGCCGTTCTGGCCGAGGTTGAGGGTTTGCAGACTGCTGAAAGTTCCGGCGTTGAATTCTTCCAGCTGATTGTGACTGAGGTCGAGCCAGCGCAGCCGCGCCCCGCTCGCGTGCTGATACACCGATTGCGCCACGGCCAGGCGATTGCCGCTCAATTCCAGCCGTTCGAGCCGGCTAAGACTGCCGACAGCGTCCGGCAGGCGTGCCAGGCCCGTGCCATTGAGCATCAGCGTGGTCAACTCAGGAAACGCCGGGCAGAAGAGGTTGAAACTCTCGACGGAAAATTTGGCCCCGGTGAGGTCGAGCGTCCGCACATGGGAAAACACGTTCGACAGCGCAGGCAAATCACCCAAGCCGCCCGCTGACAGGCTCAGCGTCCGTCCGGCGGATTCGGTATGGCCGGTGAGCCCGTCCCGCCAGCAAGCGCGGATCCTGGAGGCATCAAAGAATCTTGTTGACGACGCCCCTTCACCAGCCCCTTGCGCCGGGTTGAAGATCCAGCCGTTCAACTCACGCGTCAACGCCTCGTTACTTGCTCGCCACTGATTCAGTCTGCCGACCATTTGCTCAGGGGACAGGCCTTCAGTGCGTAAACGCTCAACGCTGGCCTGGGCCTTTTCAAGCGACAGTGACGGAAAGATTTCCAGCACTGCGCGATGCATGTCGGTGCCTTGCTGAATGACCGAGACAGATGGCAGTGGCAAGAGATGAGCGGCGCGATTGAGTGCCGTGTCAGGCGTGGCACCGCTGGAACCGGCGGGTATCGATGGCGCTTGCGATTCGAACCGTTGCAGCGCCCCTTCGGGCAAACCCAAGGTCATTTCGATACGTCGCTGCGCCGCCTTTAGGCTTGCTTCGCCGCTGACACTGAAGCGGTTGTTCAGCAGCCGGGTCTTGAGCAGCACAGCGTTGTCGGCAAGCACGTGATCGGGGAGCGAGCCGATGGTGTTATGCCGCAAATCCATTGCTTGCAAATGCGCCAGGCTCTCCGCCCCCTTCGGCCACACATTGAGCCCGTTTGAGCTGAGGTTGAGCGTCCTGAGGCCGGTCAGGCGAGAAACGTCCAGTGTGTCCAGCCGATTGAGGCGGGCATTGAGATGCTCGAGATTGCTCAGCGCGTCGAATTGATCTTGCACCTCAGGGGTCACGGCGATTCGGTTGAAAGACAGGTCCAGCTGTGTGAGCCGGGGCAAATCGGCTGGCCGCACCGGCACTTCGGTCAATCCGCAGGCGGTGACCTCCAGGCTTGTGGCGCCACTGAACGCCTGGAGAAAGCCGCGGATTTGTTCGACCGGCACAGTCAAGCGGTCCAGCCGAACCCGCTGTACATGAGCAAACGTACCGGCCGGCAATTGCGGCAGCTCACTCACCGACTCCGCGCCCAGCGCCCAGGCGGTGTCAACCAGTTCAAACATGCTGGCGTCGTCCAGATCGCTGGCGGATATCCAGTCCTCAGCATTGAAGGGACGAACGTCATCGTTCAAGCGATAACGCCGGCGTATGGCCGCGCGCCAGTTTTTTTCCAGTGCACGAACCACCCGGGCATTGGGCGGCGCTTGCCAGCGCGCTGCCGGCGTCGCCGTACGCAACTCTGCGGATGCGCTGGCCTCGTAGAACTGGCGGAAAATTGCGCTGTGCTCCACGCGCAGAATCTCCACGGCTCCAAGTCGGGTCTCCGGTGTGTTCCACAGACTCATGATGCGCTGAGGTAACGGGTTGAGACGGCCGGCCTCACCCGTCAGAAACTGCAGTTCCCCGGCGCAGTAGCGGCGGACCATCAAGTCCAGATCAACCAGATGCCCCCATTCCCCCATGTAGTTTTTCACATAGTCGTAAGCCGGTTTGAACGCTCCGTGGGAGAACCTCGACCAGTCCAGGGACAAACCGGCCCAGAGTCTCTCGTGCCCGACATAAAGGGTCTGTGGAAGGGATGCGATGGCGGTCTGCGTCAGATCCAGACGCTCCAGCTCAGGCAGTTGTTCCACATAAGTCGGCCACTGCGTCAGGCCCGGCGCTTCAATCTTGAGTTTCTTCAGTCGTTCAAGGGGAGCCAGGTCCAGCTCGGGCGGGCTGCCTGCGCCGCCGGGAAAATCGAGATGAAGCTCCTCAACCGCGGTCAGGCTACGCAATCTTGTCGACAGATCGGCAGCCATCACCCGCGCTGGCGTTCGGAACTTGAGCTTTTTTAACGCGGACATGCGAGTCACGCTCAGGGGCAACGTCGTCAGTGACTGCTCGTGCTCCATGTAGGTGCCGAACAGACTGCCCCGCTCCCCCAGCGACAACTTTTCGATATTGGCAAATCGCGTCAGGAAGGCATCGGCGTTGGCGTCGGTCAAACCTCCGCCGCCAATCGACAGTTCACGCACGTGAGCAAAGTCGACGGTCATCTCTGGCAGAGGATCGTAGGTGAGAATCGAGAGTTGATCGGCACCCGCGACCCCAGTGGACAAAGCGTTGCGCCAGCAGGTTTTCAGCGCTTGCGCGGTGCGAAACTTGTAATTCGTTCCGGAGCGTTCCCAGGGCGCCGCCGTCGCTGTCCCCGCCCATTCATCCAGCGTCGCATTGAGCTGTTCCCACTCACGCCGACGTGATTGCAACAGCTCGAAAATGGCCCGGTCGTTTTTTCCTGCCCGATACTGGTCAAGGAGAAAGCCACGAGCCTGTTCGTCGCTCAATTGCGGGTAGATATCCTGGATGTGAGCCAGCAGGTTCGGTGCCAATCCCGCGCCGCGTCCACTGGCGGGATAACCGATCAAGGTAGCGTTCACCCGCACCGGGGGCTTTATCCACTTGACCTGAGGTGCCAGCAACGCGGGTGCATCAGCCTGGTGCTGGTCGGCGTGATCGATGATCTTTGCTTGCAACTCTGCGGACTGCCCGACCTCAGGGACACCGAGGCCGCGGCGCGCATGATCAGGCAGGGCATGCATGATCGACGAGTAAAAATTGTCGCCGTCGCGAGGCAGGCTGTTGAGTGCCTCACCGCGCTCGTTGTATGCCTGAAACTGAACGCCTGTTTTGATCAGGTATTTTTTCTCGCCGGCGGTTTCACTGCCGATGCTGTCGAGCAGCATGCCGGCGTCGTGGCCTTCGCGTACTTCAATGCGAAGGCTGTCGGGCCAACCCGCCAATTGCTCCAGCGTGTGCAACGCCAGGCGCCGGCTGTCCGCAGACGCGACGTTTTCGCTGCGCAGACCGGCATATGCCGCTACCTGTCGACTTTGCCGCGCGTACCAGCGGGCCTCCTCCAACAGGCGCAGCGGTACTCGTTGCCCTGAGCCGAGTCGCTGAAGATCATCGGGTCGACCATGTGCCAGCACCGTTCGCGCCGCCGGTTCACTGAGTCCCGGGCAGGCCTTCTGCAAGCGCGCAACCTGCGGATCGACGGGGTCGGTGCCCGAATGAATGCTGTCGTAGATCGCCGGCTGGCGGGTGTTGGCGTAGTCGGCGATCTGCTTGCCAAATTCTGCCGGTCGGCCATCGCGCACGCGTGCCCCCTGCTCGCCGAGGAGCCGAGTGATTTCTGACTCGTCCAGCCCTGCGAGAATACGTGCTGGCAGTTCACCGCTGAAGATATCGGCCCGCGATATCTGAATGGGTGGCTTGACGCCGACATCGCGAAACCGCCGCGCGGCGCCATACCTGACGAACTTGCCGGACAATTGCTCGCCGTCGAAGACTTCCAGCACCCGGTTCTCCGGCCAGCGCGGCATTTCGGTGATCAGCGGCAACGCGTAGAGGTACAGTTCATCGATCGGTTTGGTCCCGCGCAACTGCTCGACAACCAGTGCTGCGTTGCCATCTGCTTGCATCATGCGCATGGCCTGGGTCAGTTCCGGTGGTGGCAGCGAAGAATCAATGTGCATCTTGCGCAGCGCGGCTTCACTGACACCGCTGATATCGGCAGCCTTGATCAGCTGTGCATCGGAAAACGCTTCGGTTGCATGGCCGATGCGCCGCAACAGGGTCAGACGATCCCAATCCTGCGGACGTTCCAAAGTATGGCGCCAGGCACCGCTTCCATTGCTGTGGAGCACCGGCTGCCAGGCGTTGATGTCGGTCGGATGGCTGATCCGCCATTTGCCGATCGATTCATCGAAAAACTGCTCATAGACCTTGCCGCTCTGGCGAATATAGGTTTTACCCTCAAGCACGTGCTGGCCGGCACTGTTTGGCCCGGGACTGACAGGCAGTGCGACAGCCGACTCGTAAGCGCTCAGGTCGGGTTTCCACAGCCGGGTTTCGCCGTTGGGCAACTTCACCGGATGCAGACTTTCAATGACCGGCACGGCTTTGGCGCTTGAGATTTTCCTTACTGCGGCGCCCACACCGGCCATCAGCGCAACCTGCGCAAGGTTTTCCGCCACATCGATCAAATGATCCTTGGCCGCCCGCCGATCGCCCTCGGCCCATTCGATTGCGCCCTCAAGCGTTTCATAGAGCAGTTGCCCGGCCATCACCACCATCATCACTTCGCCCAACACAGGCACGAACATCGAGACCATGTTCAGACCGAGCATGCCAAGTTGCATCAGATGCGCCAGTTTGGCGTCCCTTGCTCGCGCGTCTACCTCGGCAGTCGGTACCGCATGGCTTCGGGCATCATCGATCAGCTTGGTGCGGTTTTGGCTATAGAGGTATTGCCACAGGTCCTCGTTGGGAGCCCAAAGTCCCTGCCCCTTGCGTCCCAGGGTGGACGGTGCGATGTAAGGGTCCGCCACTGGCTCCCATTTGACCTGGCGTTCGGGCGGTACCTGCTGAATGCGGGTGAACGCCGAGCCGGCGGTGAAGCCCTGCAGCACCGACAGCCATGGCGAACGCAGCAGATCCCAGCCATCGCCGGGTGAGTCAGCCGCCTTCTGCCTGAACTGGCTGAAATACTCGGGACGCTGGTCATAAGGCAGAAACTGGCTGAGAAAGCGCTGGTAGGCGGTGGGCTCCGCGCCCGTCTGTTGCAAAGCGTCGCGTGCAGTAAGCAAGCGTTTGAGTTCGTCGCGCATCTGCTGGAACGTGTAGCGCTTGAGCGGGTGTTCAGGATCGTGCGGGATGTAAAGAATCAGTTCGTCGGTATAGCGGTATTTCTCGCAGATGACGAACGCGACGCAGCCGGTGAGTCTTTTTTTCATCAACCCCAGGTCCTTGAACCAGACCTGTTTTTTACCCATCCAGGGATGCATCTCGCCGTCAATCACCGAGACGATCATCGCGTGATCCGCCGCCTCGATATCCTTTTGCAACAGCGCCTGCTCGGCCGCAGCGCGCAGCGTCGCCTTCTGCGCGGCAATGAAGCGTTCGGCAAGCACTGCCTCCGCCACCGCCTCCTCAGGATGAAAAAATTCTTGCAGGTAAGTCTGGTATTGCTGGCCGATATCCAGATCGCGGCACAGGTGCAGAAACTGGCTGACCGAAATACCGATGCTCACATGGTCGAACGTCTGCGCCGTGGACCCTGCCACCACAAAACCTGAGCTCGAATGGTAGGTCCCTTCGCATTCGCCAGCTTCGAAGTTGTGCAGTGCGGCTTCCAGCAGCGTTAGCTTGAGCACCTCGAATGAGGCCAGTTCGATTTGCTGGATACCCATCTCCACCGGGCGGCGCAGACACAGCAGCGTTTTGTCGACATCGATATCCAGCGAGTGTTTGTCTTTCAGCGCTTTGATGACTAATGGCCGGGCAAACGTCTCGACGTCCTGAAGTTTCGCCATGCGCTTGTCAAGACTGTTCTGGGCGATGACACTGGCCTTGAACGTGTCGTCCACGGTTTTGCGCTGGGCCGGCGTCGCATCCTGGTACCAGGCTGGCAATGCTGTCGCAACCGCCTTGAAGGCTTCGCGCCGTTGCGGCGAAGCGTCGGTCAACCATTGCGGGATCGAAGCTTCGAGAAATTCGCCGTGCAGGCTTTGCGTTGCAACGAGCTTTACTGACTGACTGGCGTCTGCCGGCTGATCGGTCGACGCAGGCTGCGTCGACACGGGTTTTGGGGAAATAGCGATCATGGTCACTCCTTGTTGATGGAGCGTTCAGCAAACCATGTCGCGTTATCGCTTCTGCGTTATCCGGGTATTGCGCAACCAGCAGTGGTAAGCGGATGTGACTTGGCCTGCCTCGGACCGCCTCAGCAGGGTGCCCTCAGGAACCGGATGTTGGTGGCAGGCGGCCGGGTTGTTCAGATTCCGCGGCGAAGCTGTTCAGCTCGCTGATCACCCGGCGTGTCAGCTCGGCGCGTTTCTGTGTGCGCAGCACGTCCATGGCCTTGCCCAACCTGTTCAGCTCAAGGTCGTATTCCTCGGAACTCAGTTCATGGCGGGCGAGACGCTGATTGAGCTGGTCCCACAGTTGCTGGCGTCGCTCGTCAACCGCAACGTCCAGCGCGGCCATCTCTTGTGGGTGAAGATCTTGCAGGTAAGAGATCCAGTAGTCGCGCTCTGCCATGCTTACGGACAGCGCATCGGTGCCCTCTGCCTCAAGAATCGAGGCGCGGGTGTACTCCAGCAGTTCCTCACTCAGCGGAACGTCATAAATCATCGACGCGGGCTGGCCCGGTAAATCGACACCGTCGCCCCAGCCGCCCGTCAAACCGATACGATATTTAAGGCGCACTTCAGCACGATCCATACCCAGACCGGCAGCTTCAGCCAGCGTCTCGACGCGATCCAGGCGAAACAGTTGCCGCGACAGACGCAGCAGCGCCCGACCTCTGGACGCCATTCGATTCAACGGTATGTCACGCAACTGGTGATAGACCGCGACCCGCACTTCCAAATCACTGAATGTCAGAATCCGCCCGTCCGGACAGGTGCCGTGGGTCTCGGCGCCCTGAAACAACAGTTGCCGCAGTTCGGTATTTTCCTCAGCGGCCTCCATGACACGCCAGACTCTTTGCGTCAGATCGCCTCGCAACAGCCTGTAGTCCTGCGTATCGAGCAACAAGCGCAGCAACTGGAAAAACCGCTCGTGATTCGGCTCTTGCGCCAATTGCCCCCAGAGCTCGGTTCTGCGCGCAACCCACTGCGGATCGCTGTCCACAAGCCACGGATCGCGTGAGCGTGGCGCGACATCGTTGGCTGGGTCAAAAACTTTCTCGGCGGGAAATACCTGCGCATGGGGATCGTCGACAACGCCGCCAGCGTTATCGGTTGGAGCACCGTCTTCGGGAATCCCGAACAGATCACCGAACACCTGACGGTTGATCATCGTCTCAATCTGCGCGCGCGTCATGCCCAGCACATGCGGTATGGCGCGCTCGCGGCTGTAACGCCTGAGGTCTTGCAATGCAGAAAGCGACAAATTGCGGTTTTCTGACAGATCCGAGCCTGCGATCAAACCCGAATGATCGCCATCGAAAAGCGCCGTGGGGATTTCCGCGATTGCGTTACCGCTGAGGTTCAGGGCCTGCAACCCGGGCGCCCGCAACACACCGTCAGGCCATTCGCTCAGTTGGTTGTAGCGCAGATCCAGAGACTCGATCACGCCATAATCGGGCGGATTGAAAACCCGAAGTTCGTTGTAACTCAAATCCAGCGTGCGCAGCCGCGCGTTGCCCAGCAAACGGTAAACACTCGTCGCACTGCGCAAGCTGCAATACTGCATGTCCAGGCGCGTGAGATGACGCATGTGCAGCACCGGCGCAGGCACCGCGCCCAATTCGTTACCACTCAGATACAAAGTCTCGAGGTCGGGAAAACCGTCGAGAAAACCCGCGCTCCCCCGCGCCGTGATCCCTGCACCGCTCAGATCGAGCGTCGTCACGCCCGGAAACTGCACCACAAGCGTCGGCAGTTCTCCGGTCTGCAATCCTGCCAATTCGAGCTCCAGGCCATCGCCGCCGGGGTGCCGGGTCAGGGTGTCGCGCCACGTCTCGCTGATTCGCCGGGCCACCAGCGAACGCACTTGCGCACTGACCAGGACAGTGTTCGTTCGTACTTCCCTGGTATAGAGCCAATCGTTCAACTGACGGGTCAGCGCCTCGCAGCTCAAATGCCATTGGCTGATCTGCGCATCAATCTGAGCGTCATTCAAGGCCCGTGTTCGCAGCACCAGCAGACTGCGTTGCGCCCGTTCGCGATTGAGGATCACCGCCAACCGCTGCAAATGCCCCGAAGCGCCTGAACTGACAGGCGCCGGCTGCGGGAGTGGCAGCAGCAGATCACTGAACGAACCGCCGGTTTCCAACGGCGGAAAATGCTCAGGCACCGGCTCTGCGGCGAAGCGAGACAACGTGCCCTGGCCCAACCCCCGCTGCTGCTCGATGCGCTGCAGCGCCGCGTGAAAAGCTGCCTCACCATCGGCACTGAAGGCGTTGCCCGACAGATTCGTCCTCATCAATGCGTCAGGATGCGCCAGCGCTAGCGGCGACAGGGACGCGATCCGGTTGTCTCGTAAATCGAGCCATGACAGCCGTGGCAGAGTTTCCGCCCCGGTGGGCCAGGCCAGCAAATCCGTCGATCTCAGATTCAAGGCCTCGAGCCCGCTCAAAGCCGTGGCATCGAGTCGCCCAAGCGGGTTATGACTCAGGTTCAGTCGTACCAGTTGTCGCAGCGCATTGAGTTGGCGCTGGACCATTGCCGTCACCGTGATTCTGTTACCGGACACGTCGAGCCGACGCAGCGCGGGCAATTCCTGGGCTGCAAAAGGGAGCTCGGTGAACGTACATCCCTCCAGTTCAAGCGTTTCGATATGACTGAAGGCGCGAATAAAATCCCGCGCCTGGCCGGAGGGCACGTTCAGCCCTCCCAGACGCAGCGTGCGCACATGGGCGAAACTGCCGGCCGGCAACGAAGGAAGCTCGACACGGGTGGTGGCGCCGGGCAGCTCGACGAAGCTAAAGCGCTCAACGTCGGCAGACAGGCCATAGCGCTGACGAATCGCACCGTGCCAGCTGCTTTTCAGCGTATGCAACAGGTCCGCGCTGGCCCCTGTCGACCAGCGCCGCGCGGGCGCTGCATAGCGTGATCCCTGGCGCGGGGATGGCGGATAAAACGCGGCGAAGATGGCCTCATGTTCGGCCCGAAGCTGCTCGATCGCCGCCACCCTTGCCGACGGTGTTGACCAGGCCGCGTTGAATGCCTGCAGCAAAGGGTCGGCGCTATCCGGGGCGACGGCCATGCTATCGAGTTCGGCGCGGCAATAGTCACTGACCATCTGATGCACATCGAGCAGGTGGCCGCGCGGGCCGGAGTGGCGGCTGACAAACTCATAGGCCCGGCGGAACGTCGCTGGGGTGACACGTGACCAATCCAGCGATAACCCGGCCCAGAGTCTTTCCTGGCCGCTGTAGAGCGAGTCGGGCAAGGTTTCGATCAAGGTGTGCGTGAGGTCAAGGCGTCTGAGCTGCTGAAGTCGTTCAACGTATGCCGGCCATCGCCATAACGCTTGGGGCGCATCGATGCGTAATCTGCGCAGTCGTGTCAGCGATTGCAGGTCAAGACCATGCAAGGTGGTGGAATCGAATCCGTGATAGTCGATGCGCAGTTCCTCCAGCGAAGTCAGTCCACCCAGCCTTCGCGCAAAGCTTTCCGCGAGCAATGGCGCATCGGTAGATAAACGCAGACGTCTCAGCCCGGGCAGCCGCTCAACCGCCTCTGGCAATGTGCTAAGCGGTCGGGTGACAGGTGTCTGGCCATAGTGCCTCAATTCACCGAGCCATAAATCGGTGACATTCGGGAACGCCGCCAGAAACCCGTCCGCATTGGCGTCGGTTATGCCGATGCCGGTGATGGCCAGTTCACGCACGTGGGGAAAGCCTGTACTCAGCTCGGGCAATGGCGTGTCGCAATGGATTGTCAGGCGGGCCGCCTCCGCCGCCTGCCCGTCCAGCGGACCATTACGCCATGTCTCTCGCAGTGTCTGTGCCAGTTGCGCCCTGTGCGTTGCAGTGCGGCTATCACTCGGCGCTGCCTGCCATCGCTCAAGTGCAACGTTCAACGCGTCCCAATCCTGGCGGCGAGATTCCAGTTCGAGCTGAATCTGCGTTTCACTCTGGCCGTGTTGCCGGGCGAGAAATGCCCGTGCCTGGCGCGACTCGGGGTATAGATGCGCAATGCGTGATTCGAGGGATGGATTGAGGCCTGTACCACGGCCACTGGCGTAATAACCCAGCAGTCGTGCGCCCACGCGTACCGGCGGTTTGAACCACTTTGCAGCCGGCGACAGCAATCGCGCAGCTTCGGCTCGATGAAGGTGGACCGATTCGATGATTTTCTGTTGCAGCTCACCATGGGCGTTGCCGACAGACAATCCGATTGATGAACGTGTGTCCTCAGGCAACGCGTGCATGAGCGAACTGTAAAAGCTGTCCTGGACCCTCGAGACTCTGTTCAATGCCTGGGCGTGATCATTGAACGCTTGATAGAAGGGTCCGTTTTTCACCAGATAGCGTCTAACCGGCGCCATCGGCTCGCCGATGCTGTCGAGCAAGGTGCCAGTCACGCTCCCCTCGCGAATTTCCACACGCAGCGAGTGCGGCCAGCCAGACAATTGTTCCAGCGCGTGCAAAGCCAGTCGCCGACTGTCCGCCGACGCCAGGTTTTCGCTGTGCAAACCGGCAAATGCGCGGGTCTGGCGACCATGGCGGACATGCCAGCGAGCCTCTTCCAGCATTCTCAAAGGGGAACGCCCGGTCGCATCCATTCGGGCCAGCTCGTGCGTCGAAGCATGCTCGATCACATCCTGGGCAGCCACGTCGCTGAGACCGGGACATTCACGCTGCAACAGGCGCACGGGCGCACTCGACGATTCGGTACCCCGATAAAGACTGTCAAAAATCGCCGGTTGACGCGTATAGGCGTACTCGGCGAGTTGTTTGCCGAACTCATCGGGCCGTGCCGGGCGAAATTGGGCAGCCGTGCGTCCCAGCAGATAGTTGATTTCCTGCTCTTCCAACGCAGCCAGAATCCGCGCCGGCATTTCCCCGTTCAACACTTGCGTGCGTGTCAGGCGGATAGCGGGCTTTTGGCCCAAACCGGGCAGCGTATTCTGCGCACCATAGCGGATGGACGGCCCTGCTCCATGCGGATCAGCTGTCATCTCCAGAACCCGATCGGCAGGCCAACGGGGCATCTCGGTGACCAGCGGGACTGCATACAGGTAGTGCTCGTCGATGGGCCTGGCTCCGCGCAATTGCTCGACCATTTGCCTCGCCTGTGCATCGGCATCGAACAGGCGCATGGCGTCTCGCAGTTCAGGGGGCGGGGGCAACTGATTCAGATGCATCTTGCGCAGGGCGCCATCGCTGATACCGCTGATATCGGCCAGCGCCAGCAAGGTGTCATCGGAGTAACCATCGGTGAGGTGCCCGATGCGTCGCAGCAGGGTCAAGCGATCCCACGCCATGGGCTGTTCCAGGCTCAGGCGCCAGGCACCGTGGCCGTTATGGCTGAGCAACGGTTGGTAAGCCAGAGAATCGGTGGGATGTTTCATCCGCCAGTGCCCGCTGGAGCGGTCAAACGTCTGCTCATAGAGCCTGCCGCCCTGGCGCATCCAGGTTGTGCCGGCGACGCGGTACTGCCCCGCCGCGTCGGGCCGCGACAACTTGCCGGGGATGAGCGCTTGTTCATAGCCGCGCAAGGTCGGCCGCCACAGGCGCCTCTTGCCATCAGGCAGCGTCACCGGGTGCAGATCTTCGATCACCGGCTCCGGTTTAACGGCTGTCACCCGATTGAATGTTGCTCCTGCGGCGGCCATCGCGCCGATCTGCGCAAGGTTTTCAGCCACGTCGACAAGATGCGCCCTGGCGGCGTGTTTATCCCCCTCGCTCCACTCGATCACGCCTTCGACAGTTTCGTAGAGCAACTGGGCCGTCATGACAACCAGCATGATTTCGCCCAGTACCGGAACGAACATGGACGCCATGTTCAGCGCCAGCAGACCAAATTGCAGCAGCCCGGACAGCTTGGCATCGCGCGCCTTGGCGTCGACGTCGGCGGTAGGTACCGCGTGACCACGAGCGTCGTTGATGACCTTGTCACGATGTTTTTCGTACAAGTACGCCCAGAGGTCGCTATTCCTCGCCCACGGATATACCTGAAGGTGCGGCATCAACGAAACTGCCACGTAAGGATCGGTATCCGGGATCATTTTTTGATATTTCGGTGATGTCTTCCAGATCTCTACAAAAATCAACGTTGTCTGCAGAATCTTGCGCCACGGTGACGACAGCCAATCCGATGCGCCGTCTGCAGACTTTACGAATTGGCTGAAGTAATACGCACGCTTCTCATATGGGAAGAACTGACTGAAGAATCGTTGATAGGACGTAGGGGCCGTGCTGTCCGCCTGTTGCGCATCGCGAGCACTCAGCAGGCGCTTGAAGGTGTCCTGCATTTGCGTGCCGGTATAGCGCTTGAGCGGGTGTTCCGGATCGTTGGGGACGTACAGAATTACCGCGTCCACCGGGCCATACTTTTGCGCGATCTTGAACACTACACATCCGACCAGCCGGTGCCGCATCAAGCCCAGGTCTTGAAACCACACCTGCTTGTCGCCGATTCGCGGGTGCCTTTCGCCGTGGATCACCGCGAGAATCATCGCGTGATCTTCAGGTTGAATATCCTTGGTCAACAGTGCGCGTTCGGCTGCCGCGCGCATGGCCGTTTTCTGACTGGCGATGAAGTGCCGGCGCAACTTCGCTTCCGCGGCCGGATCGACCGGATGGAAAAACCTTGTCAGATAAGCCTGGTACCGGGCACCGATATCCAGTTCGCGGCACAGGTTCAGGTAGTTCCTGACCGACACATTCACCGGAACAGCCTTGAGGGCACCTTTTACGGCGGTTGCGGTTGCGAAGCCAGAGCTGCTGTGAAAGGCGCCGTAAGCACACTCATCACTTTCGAAGTTGTGCAAAGCGGCCTGGAGCATCGGCAGCGTCAATGCCTCGAATGAACCGATTTCCTCGCCGAGAATGCCAGCGCGTATTGGCCGCCTGAGGCACAACAGCGTGTTATCCAGATCCACGGCGACCTGATAGCGGTGTTCCAGCGCCTGCGCCAGGAGCGGCCGGGCGAAGGTTTCGATGTCTTTGAAGGTGGACATGGAGCGGTCCAGCCTCGTCTGAGCAATAAAACTCATCCTGTAGCTGGTATTGACCACCTGACGCTGGGCCGGCGTCGCCTGCGTGTACCAGCGTGGGAACACTGTCTGCGCCTGCTTGAGCTCGGTTTTCCTGTGCACCGGCGCCTGAATCAGCCAATGCGGCATCACGGACTCGAGCCAGGGTGCGTGAAGGCTCTCGGACGCCGCAGGTTTGAGGGGGCGCTCGGTTACGGTCGAAACGTGTGAATCGGTGGACATACATCGCTCCTGTAAATGGAGCGACAGCACATCACTGACGCCGCGCTGTCCGGCGGTACATGGCTATATCCCGTGCGCAAAAGTTGTAACGCGGCATCCGTGACCACAGCGATTGACTATGCTTCGGGGGACGATTTTTCGCAGAGGGATTTATGGACGATCCAGTCGACAACAAACCGCCGAGTTTCTGGCAGATGCTGCACAGCGTCATGGCAGCGGCGTTCGGCGTGCAAAGCGGCAAGAACCGGGAAAGGGACTTTACCCACGGCAAACCCAGCCACTTCGTGATTCTCGGCGTTTTGTTTACAGCCGTGTTTGGCCTGACGCTGTTTGCCATCGTCAAACTGGTGTTGTATCTGGCCGGGGTGTGATGGCGCCAGGCCGGGCACCGACTCGAGCTATCCGGGCCCTGGAAGAAAGGCCCGGAACGCTGATTTACTGATGGCTGACCCAGAAGACCGCTGTTCCTACAACGAGAATGATCAGGAACAAAATGGCCCACGCATCGACGCTGCTGTCGCTTTTCCTGGCTTTGGTCGGGTTGCTCATTGCATCGCCTCTTGTCGGTTTTATCGGTGATTGCACAAAGACTCGATCACAGTTAAGACGATGATTGTCCGCACGACAAACGTGGATTAGATGACCGGCATTCGCGTTAGGCGATTTGGTTCTTTACATATACTCAAACATCACTTTTGCGCATAACTGCAAACGGGTATATTGCCCCGGCTCCGTGACGGAGTGCGCGGCCGTGCGCGCAGAATTGCAGAGGCAACATCGGACTCCAGCAAGCGAAAACGCAGCGTTTTCCGAGTAGCCCAAGCCTGAGAACAGGACTTATATGTACGTATACGACGAGTACGATCAGCGGATCATCGAGGACCGCGTCAAGCAGTTCCGTGATCAGACCCGACGCTATCTGGCAGGTGAGCTGAGCGAAGAAGAATTCCGCCCCCTGCGCCTGCAAAATGGCCTGTACATCCAGCGCTTCGCGCCGATGTTGCGCGTGGCGGTGCCTTACGGCCAGCTCACTTCGCGCCAGGTGCGCATGATGGCCAAAATCGCCCGCGACTACGACAAGGGCTACGCCCACATCAGTACGCGGCAGAACGTGCAGTTCAACTGGCCTGCGGTGGAAGACATCCCGGACATCCTCGCTGAACTCGCGACCGTGCAGATGCATGCGATCCAGACCAGCGGCAACTGCCTGCGCAACGTCACTACCGACCAGTTTGCCGGTGTCGCTGCCGACGAAGTGATCGACCCGCGTCCATGGTGCGAGATCGTCCGCCAGTGGACCACGTTCCACCCGGAATTCGCCTACCTGCCGCGCAAATTCAAGATCGCCGTCAACGGCTCGACCAGCGACCGTGCTGCCATTGAAGTCCACGACATCGGCCTGGAACCTGTCTACAACGCTGCTGGCGAGCTGGGTTTCCGCGTGCTGGTTGGCGGCGGCCTCGGGCGTACGCCGGTGGTGGGCGCATTCATCAATGAATTCCTGCCTTGGCAAGACCTGCTGAGCTATCTCGACGCCATCCTGCGGGTGTACAACCGCTACGGCCGTCGCGACAACAAATACAAGGCGCGGATCAAGATCCTCGTCAAGGCGCTCACGCCTGAAGTGTTCGCGCAGAAAGTCGATGCGGAAATGGAGCACCTGCGCGGTGGCCAGACCACGCTGACCGAAGCCGAGCTGCATCGCGTCGCCAAGCATTTCGTCGACCCGGACTACAAAACCCTCGACAACCAGACTGCGCAAATGGCCGATCTGGACCAAGAGCATCCGGGTTTCGCCCGCTGGCGCAGCCGCAACACCCTGGCGCACAAGAAACCCGGCTATGTGGCTGTGACGCTGTCGTTGAAGCCGACCGGGGTTGCCCCTGGCGACATCACCGACAAGCAACTCGACGCCGTCGCCGATCTGGCCGAGCGCTACAGTTTCGGGCAACTGCGCACTTCCCACGAGCAGAACATCATTCTTGCCGACGTCGAGCAGAGTCAGTTGTTCACCCTGTGGGGCGAGTTGCGTGAAGGCGGCTTCGCTACGCCGAACATCGGCCTGCTGACCGACATCATCTGCTGCCCAGGCGGTGACTTCTGCTCGCTGGCCAACGCCAAGTCGATCCCGATTGCCGAATCGATCCAGCGTCGCTTCGATGATCTGGACTACCTGTTCGACATCGGCGAGCTGGACCTGAACATCTCCGGTTGCATGAACGCCTGCGGTCATCACCACGTCGGCCACATCGGTATTCTCGGCGTGGACAAGAAAGGCGAAGAGTTCTATCAGGTCTCCCTCGGCGGCAGCGCCAGCCGTGATGCGAGCCTGGGCAAGATCCTCGGCCCGTCCTTCGCACAGGAAGCCATGCCTGACGTGATCTCGAAGCTGATCGACGTGTACGTTGAACAACGCACCGAAGACGAGCGCTTCATCGACACTTATCAGCGTATTGGCATCGACCTCTTCAAGGAACGCGTCTATGCAGCGAATCATTAAGAACAACGAAGTCGTCGACGAAACCTGGCATCTGTTGCCGAAGGATTTCAATATCGATGAAATCAGCAACTGCGACGATCTGATCGTGCCGCTGCAGCTGTGGCGCGAACACAGCCGCATGCTCCTGGCCCGCGACGGTGGTCTGGGTGTGTGGCTGGATGCTGATGAAGAGGCCGAGGAAATCGGTGAGGACGTCGCCAAGTTTCAGGTGATCGCCTTGAACTTCCCGGCGTTTACCGACGGCCGTAACTACTCCAATGCCCGTCTGCTGCGTGACCGTTATGGTTTCAAAGGCGAGCTGCGTGCGATTGGCGATGTACTGCGGGACCAATTGTTCTACATGCATCGCTGCGGTTTCGACGCCTTTGCCATTCGCGCGGACAAAGACCCGTACGAAGCACTGGAAGGCCTCAAGGACTTCTCGGTGACTTACCAGGCTGCCGCTGACGAACCACTGCCGCTGTTCCGTCGCCGCTAAGCGTCGGACGTTTGTCGCAGACACAAAAACGCCGGTCATGTGACCGGCGTTTTTTATGCCTGCGGTTTACCAGAAGCGTTGCTGGGTAAGACGGCTCCACCAGCTCAACAGCACGCGGTCCACCGAACCGCTGGCAGCCATGCCGATGCGTTCCTGCAGGCTTTTGCGCTCGGCGTAGTGCAGATGATAGACCTCGGCCTGTTTGGCCTTCTGTGCCAGGTATTCATCGCTGGTCTTCAGTTCGTCCACCAGTTGGTTTTCCAGCGCAGCGATACCGAGCCACACCTCACCGGTAGCCACCTCATCGATCGCCAGTTGCGGGCGATAACGGGCGACGAAGTTTTTGAACAAGCGATGGGTGATGTCGAGGTCTTCCTGAAACTTCTCGCGGCCCTTTTCGGTGTTTTCGCCAAACACGGTCAGGGTGCGCTTGTACTCACCGGCGGTCAGCACTTCGAAATCGATATCGTGCTTCTTCAAAAGGCGATTGACGTTGGGCAATTGCGCGACCACGCCGATCGAACCGAGGATGGCGAACGGAGCGCTGATGATCTTGTCGCCGATGCACGCCATCATGTAACCGCCGCTGGCCGCGACCTTGTCGATGCACACGGTCAGTGGCACCCCAGCGTCGCGAATGCGCGCCAATTGTGACGACGCCAGACCGTAGCTGTGCACCATGCCGCCGCCACTTTCCAGACGCAGAACCACTTCGTCTTTCGGCGTGGCCAGGGTCAGCAGCGCGGTGATCTCGTGGCGCAGGCTTTCAGTGGCGGAAGCCTTGATATCGCCGTCGAAGTCGAGCACGAACACACGGGACTTGGTCTCAGGCTTGTTCTTCTGTTTCTTCGCGCTTTTTTCCGTTTTCGCTTCGCCCTTGCGCAATGCCTTGAGCTGATCCTTGTCGAGCAGGGTCTGCTCCAGGCGTTCACGAAGCCCCTTGTAGAAATCGTTGAGTTTGCTGACCTGCAACTGGCCCGCCGATTTGCGTCGGCCCTTGCTGCGCAATGCAGCAAAACTGGCCAGCACCACCAGAATGGCGATCACCAGCGTGACGGTCTTGGCCAGGAAGCTGGCGTATTCGGTGAAAAAATCCACAGAGACTCCTCAAAGCAATGCGTGACGGTGTATTACACGCGGAATGGCTCCAGCATACCCATGCGCCGGCTCATCGGCCAGCCGTGAAACCTCTGGCAACACGCCTGTAACGGGCATTTCAAACAAGCGTATGTTTTTTCATTGACAGCCTTACGCCATCCTCATAACCTCGCCTGACCTTCAACGTACCGGGACGACGCGGACGTGGGCAGCATCTACTTGATACGACATGGCCAGGCCTCCTTTGGTGCAGACGATTACGACGTGCTGTCGCCGACCGGTGTGCGTCAGGCAGAAATCCTCGGCCAGCACCTCGCCCACCTCGGTATCAGCTTCGATCGTTGCCTCGCCGGTGACCTGCGTCGTCAACAACACACGGCCACCAGTGCACTGCAGCAATTCAGCGCCAGAGGCCTGCCGGTTCCAGTCCTCGAAACCGATTCCGCCTTCAACGAATTCGATGCCGATGGGGTGATCCGCGCTCTGCTCCCGGCCATGCTGCCGGAAGAGCCGGAAGCCCTCGACATCCTGCGTAACGCCGCGCAGAACCGCGGTGAATTCCAGCGCATCTTCGCCCTGATCGTCGAGCGCTGGCTCGCCGGCACCTACGACACACCCGGACTGGAAAGCTGGCTGGGTTTCGTCGAACGGGTTCAGGCCGGGCTGCACCGCATCCTCGACCTGGCGGAAAAGAACCAGAAAATCGCCGTGTTTACCTCCGGCGGTACCATCACTGCCCTGCTCCACCTGATTACGCAAATGCCTGCCAGACAGGCCTTTGAATTGAACTGGCAAATCGTCAACACCTCGCTCAACCAATTGAAGTTTCGTGGTCGCGAGGTGGCTCTGGCTTCCTTCAACAGTCACGCACACCTGCAACTGCTGAAGGCCCCGGAACTCATCACTTTTCGCTGAGTCCGGCTTACTGTGACCCTGGCTGTAACCACCCAGCTCCCATGACCAAGAAAGGATCGAACCATGACCTCCGTAGCTGATGCCGTAAAAGCAATGCAAGCCAAGTTCAACCCAGCCGCCGCTGCCGGTCTGGACCTGGTCTTCGGTTTCAACATCACCGACGAAGACAAGCAATACGCACTGATCGTCAAAGACGGCACCTGCGAAATTCAGGAAGGTGAAAACCCGGACGCCAACTGCACGCTGGTGCTGGACAGCCAGACCCTGAAAGACATCGTCAGCGGCGAAACCGACGGCATGCAGGCCTTCATGGGCGGCAAGCTGCGCGTTGAAGGCGACATGATGCTGTCGATGAAACTGTCCGAGCTGTTCCCTTCGTAAGAAGCAGCCTGGCTCAAACAAATCCCGTCCTTGTGACGGGATTTGTCGTTCATGCAGGAGATCAGCGCAGGGCTCGGCTTCGCGCTCCGCTCCCGGAGGTACGATCAACCCTCCTGCAACAACCGCGTATCCAGCCCAAACCGCTCTTGCGAAACCATCCTGAACTGACCCTCCGCCAGATCGCAACTCACCAGCAAATTCCACGAGTGTCGGGTGGCCACCGACGGCACCAGAATAAATGGATGTTCAGCCAACAGTGCATCGGCGAACTTTCGCTGGTTGGGTGAGGTTTTGATCGGGGTGAGCCAATGCGGATTGGGCACATCTTCCGGTTGCACGATTCTGACGCTGGCGTCGTGGGTGATTTCAAAACAGGTCAACACATAGGGTTCCTGATCAAGCGCATCGAAGCTGCCATGGGCGGCCACCTCCAGTATCGCCGTGGAGGGGTCGACCGACGCATAAACGACTCTGCGGCCGGGCGTATTCCAGCGGCCGCCGTCCCGTTTCGATCCAAGGCCGCTGTCCCAGGTCTCGCTGTACACCTCGCGATCCAGCCGCCAGGCGTACCAGCGATCATCCCAGGGCAAGGGGTTCATTGATAAACCCCGTATTTGATCTGGTTCAGATACTCCTCCACCATCCTGAAGCCCAGCGCATGTCCAACCAGATCGAGCGGCACATAACCGTAGAAGTAAGTAGCGCGTTGCTCCAGCCATGATTCGGCCTTGGCCTGACGCCCGACTACTTCGATGGCCAGTTCCAGCGCAGCGGCATATTGGTAGGCGATCACGCTCTGCGGCGTGTCCAGGCGCACCGACGCGCCTTCCTTGAGCAGGCGTCGAACGGTTCTCACAGATTTGCCGGTGATACGTTTGACCATCTCTCCCTGTTGGTACAGCTCGGAGGTTGCGATCATGTTAACCACATCAAGCAGCTCAAATCCTTCGCTTGTGCAGCGCAGGATGAGCATCGGATCGTCGCCGGTATCCTGCCCACGCAACAGCAACTCCAGAGGTTTGCCCTCGAGCTTCTTCAAGCCCGTGAGCCGGGGCACTTTGGCGCTCGGCATGGCAACGTCCTCCGAGGGACACCTGGCGCGATCGTCGCGCCAGTAATGGCGAGGCGAGTAAGCAGGCGTATGGCTTTCAATCAGTGGGATTCGCATAGTCCATCCTTTGTCCGGGTCCAGAGCGATCTGTGCGCTCGATGACTTCAATGTCAGGACTGATCCTATAGACCCGGCGTCCGACGACCAACCTGAAAAAGTCGTCAGAAATATCCCCATATCTGATCAAAACGCTCCTGTTTCCGTAGGACTCAAACGCAATTTTCAGCGGTTCAATCCGTTGTTGCTTTCAAGTTGGGGAGAGAGCCTTTTGACTTACAATGCGCTCCACCTCCAGACACCGGCCCTGCCCCATGGACATCGACCTCGCTCGCACTTTCCTCGAAATCGTCCGTCATGGCAGCCTTGCCGCCGCCGCGCAGAAGTTGTTCGTCACGCAGACCGCCATCACCGCGCGGGTGCAGAAGCTTGAAAGCCAGTTGGGCAGTACGCTGTTCGTGCGCAATCGCGCCGGGGCGAAGTTGACGGCCAATGGCGAAGCGTTCGTGATCTACGCCAATCAACTGGTGCAGACCTGGGAAGCCGCGCGCCGCGACTTGCCGCTACCCGAGGGTTATCACAACGTTCTGCACATCGGTGGCGAGGTCAGCCTGTGCAACCCGTTGATGCTCAGTTGGGCGGCGGAACTGCGCGAGAAAATCCCCGGCCACGCACTGCGCATGGAAATCCGCGATGGCGAGAATCTGTTGCGTCAGCTCGAACTCGGTGTGCTCGATGCCGCGCTGGTTTATCAGCCGGAATACTGGCCGGGTCTGCAGGTCGAGCAAGTGCTGGAGGAAAAACTGATTCTGGTGCGCGCCCCCGAGCGTCCGGAGCCTTACGTCTACATCGATTGGGGTCCGGATTTCCGCCGTCAGCACGACGCCGCCCTGCCGGAAAAAGCCAAAGCCGCGCTGAGCTTCAACCTTGGCCCGCTGGCCTTGCAATACATCCTCGAACATGGCGGCAGCGGCTATTTCCGCACTCGGGTTGTGCGCACTTACCTGGAGACCGGAGCCCTGGAAGCCGTCACCAAAGCGCCGGAATTCGGTTATCCGACCTATCTGGTGTATTCCCGGGATCGCGACTCGGCCGTGCTGCAACAGGCCTTCGATCTGTTGCGCGAAGTGATCCGCACCGATGACGACTGGTCACAGCGCTGGAATCCGTTGAGCTGACGGACAGCCTCAGTCCAGAGCATGGCGCTTAAGGCCGCAAGGTTCGTCCTGCACAAGTCAGCGGATCGGCTAATCTGCCGGGTATAACAACAATACCCGCAGGTGAAACGCATTGAGGCAGACCACCGAGGCATTCCGCAGCCGCTACCGGGCGGCCATTCATCCTTTGTACAACCCATGGCTGCATGGCGCGTTCGTGTTGCTGTTCGGCATTTTCGCCGTCGCTGCGTTCTGGCGCACGGTGCATTCAGTGAGCTGGCTGGAATGGCTGACGGTGCCGCTGAGCCTGTTGTTGTTCAACTTCGGCGTATACATGGTCCATCGCCATTTGGGCCATCACAAAAAAGCCTTCGCAAAGATGTTCTACGCGCGGCATGCCGGCGACCATCACAGTTTTTTTACCCCCGGGCACATGACCTACGACAGCGCGCGGGACTGGCGGGTGATCCTGTTTCCAGCCTGGCTGATCATCATTCATACGCTGGTGATCACGCTGCCCCTGTGGTGGCTGCTCGCGCAGGTCAACGCCAATGTCGCCGGGCTTTTCGCCGGGTGCATGGTGCTCGGTTATCTGCTCTATGAGGTGTTCCATGCCTGTGAGCATCTGCCGCCGCAGAATCCGTTGACTCGTTTGCCGTGGATCCGCCAGATGCGCCGTCTGCACGAACTGCATCACCGCCGCGAGCGCATGCAGGAGCGCAATTTCAACATCGTTCTGCCCTTGATGGACTACCTGTTCGGCACGCTGTACCTCGAGCCGGAACCCGCCCCTTTGAGTAATTCGCAAATGCCCATGACGCGCATGCAGCACCAGATCGATATCGCCGGCGAGCCGGTCGCTGTGCTGGCCTATGCCGCCAGCGCCAGTCACTGGCCGGACTGGCATCCCTCCTCATTGAAGATTGACGGTCCGCAAGGTCCGCTGCATGCCGGTGCGCGCTTCGAAGAGGATATCCATGCCGGCGGACGTGCCGGTCACTTGCGCTGGGAAGTCACTGAATATCTGCCGGGCCGGCGCTGGTGCGCACGCGCGCAAAGTGATCAGGGCCTGTCCCTGCGTTTGACTTACGAGTCCTCGGCGGAGGCTGGTGGCACGCGATTCGTGCGTACGCTGGAATATCGCTTTGACGGTTTGCTCATGCGTCTGGCCAATCGTCTGTTGCTCAAGCGACGCATAGAGCGCGAGTCTGCCGCGTCCATGCTTGCCCTGCGCGACACGACCGCGCAGTACATCGGCGCGGCGAGGGCCAGCGCGTGAAATTACGTTATCTGCTGTGCCTGCTGATCGCTCTGGTCATCGCCTTCTTGTTGTTGCTGCCGACCAAGGTCGAACCAGTGGCCTGGACACCGCCACCGGCGCCCTCGTTGAAAGACGGGATCTACGCGGACAACCAGCGCCTCAAAGCTGTGGTGAAGGTCGGGCCGAGCGACATCGAAGGGCCTGAGGCGCTGCTGCTGGAAGACGAATTTCTCATCACCGGATTGCATGACGGCCGGCTGATCCGCAGCAGCCTCGACGGCACGCAGCGCAAGGTCCTCGCCGACACCGGTGGCCGTCCCTTGGGCCTCGCCCGTCATCCGAACGGCATGCTGGTGATCGCCGATGCGGTCAAAGGTTTGCTGTCGCTGGATGCACAAGGCCGCGTGATCCCCTTGACCACCGAGGCCAACGGCGTGCCATTTGGATTTACCGATGATGTGGCGGTCGACAAGTCAGGCCACTACGCCTACTTCAGCGATGCCTCGAGCCGCTGGGGCTATGGCCATGACGGTGAGGCGATCATCGAGCACGGCGCCGACGGCCGTTTGCTGCGTTACGACTTTCAGAGCGGCAAGACCAGCGTCTTGCTCGACAAGTTGCAGTTCGCCAACGGCGTCACCCTTGGCCCCGACGAAGCCTATGTGCTGGTCAATGAAACCGGTGCTTATCGCATCAGCCGCTACTGGCTGAGCGGGCCGAAGGCCGGTACCCATGATGTGTTCATCGACAACTTGCCGGGGCTTCCGGACAACCTCTCGTTCAATGGCAGCAATCGCTTTTGGGTAGCGTTGTACGCGCCGCGCAACGCATTACTCGACGGCACCGCGCAGCACCCGTTCGTGCGCAAGATGATCGTGCGGGCGTTGACGGTTTTGCCCAAGCCTGTCGAAAAGCGTGGGTTTGTGCTGGGACTGGATCTGGACGGCAAGGTGATTGCCAATCTGCAGGACGCGAGCGATGGCAATTATTCGCCGATTACCACGGTGCGCGAATATGGGCAGTGGTTGTATTTCGGCTCGTTGAAGGCGAGGCATATGGGGCGGATGGGGTTGGATGCGGCGCTGAAGTGAGCCTGCGGGATTTGCGGGGGAATGGACTTGCGTCTTCGCGAGCAGGCTCGCTCCCACAGGGGAAACGAATTCCAAATGTGGGAGCGAGCCTGCTCGCGAAGGCGGCCTGTCAGTTGCCGGACCGGTCGAACTTCTCCGGATCTTCATCCTCCGGCAGTTCTTTCACGGTTTTTTCCGGATGCGCTGTGGTATGCGCCGGGCTGTTGGGTTCAGGGCGGGTCGGAATCGGGTCGAAGCCGCCCTGCTCCTCACTGGGGAATTTCGGATCGTTCATGAGGCACCTCGCAACGAGTCGATGGTTTGCAGACTCTGCACATTGGAGGTGCCGCGGGGGTCGCCGTTCCCTTCGGATGGCGACCACGGGTCAGGTAATTACTGACCGGTCAGCGGCTGCCCGGCCAACCGGGCGACGATCTGCTCCTTGACGATCACGCGCTTCTCTTTGAGCTTCTTCAATTCGTCGTCACTGGGGGCGTCTGACTGGGCGTTCTCGGCCTCGACCACTTCAGCATCCACCTCGAAATACTTGTTGAGCAGCGAATCCAGCTTCGCATCCTCGGAGCGTTTTTGCTCGATCTCTTCCTTCTTGCAGCCCAGGTCCTGATACAGATCATGTGAAACCGGCATGAAACACCTCCATCAAATTGATCGACAACCAGCGCGACCGATGCGCTGACTCGTTATCAGCATGGCCTTGCGCAATGGCTTCTGTCGACACCCTGTCAGACCAGCGGTTGCCGTTCGTCGCCCTGTCGTAAATGCAATAAAACCTTTGGCTTGTGCCTTCGCTCCATTGGATAACGCTCACAAAAACCTGCGTGGAGACACCCAATGGACGGATTCAACCTGCGTCATCTCGCTCTGGCTGTTGCACTGTCTGCCGGCATGGGCAGCGCCTTTGCCGCGACCGACAATGACTTTGTCGATAACGCCGCCGCCGGTGGCATCGCTGAAATCGAAACCAGCCGCCTGGCTCTGGAAAAAAGCCAGTCAGCTGACATCAAAGCCTTTGCCAACCAGATGATCACCGATCACAGCAAAGCCAACGATGAGCTGGCAGCAATTGCCAAGGCCAACGACATCGAAGTCCCGGACACCACCACCCTGGTCAAACAGGCCAAGGAAAAGATTCTCGACATGCGCGATGAATCCTTCGATGCGGCCTACGCCAACAACCAGGTCAAGGCTCACGAAGAAACCATCGAGCTGTTCAAGAAGCAGGCAAACACCGTGACCGATGACAAGGCCAAAGGCGCCACTGAACTGAAAGCGTTCGCGCAGAAGATGCTGCCAGCGCTGGAAAAACACCTGGCCCACGCCAAAGAGCTGCAAGCCAAACATCCGAGCAAGTAACCGCCCGGCAATAAAAAGGCCGCATCCTTCGATGCGGCCTTTTTGCGTTTCAGCGATCAACCGCCATCGGTGTCGATATCGGCGTCGGTGCTCTCGCCCGGTTCAGGACGGTCCGGGTCAGGCTTGAAACCGGGGCTGAAGTCGTTGCTGTTGTCACTGTGATGCTGCTTCTGATCGACCTCGGCAGCCGCGCTGTCCGCCTGTCCTTGTTCAGCCGGCGCGGGGGTATTTTGTCCCGGTGTCTGCGGGCCGATGGCCGGGTCGTTGCGGTTAATTGACTCTGAGGACTGATTTTGCTGTTGCGGCGCTTGCTCGTTCATATCCACCTCATTCATAGTCCTGCCTCCTTCTTCCAGCACGACTGGAAAACGTCGGGCATGCAGATTCGAAGCCTGACGCCGCAGATTCGTTCAAAACATCGTTGCCTGTTGCCACGCCGACTAGAGTTACCGGGGCGTTCGACGCGGCAGGCAGAAAAATTCGCTGCTTAATGAACAACTATTTCAAGCGGCAAATGTCAGTCAATTCGCGCCGGTCATTTCGCTGAGCCGGCACCATTACGTAACGGAGCGACACGCACATGGCAGCACTGCAGAACAGCACAGTTGAAGCAATCAGGAACAACCAGGCTCAACTGCTGAGCGAATGGACCAAACGCCTCGAAGCCAGCGGCGCCACGCGCAATCTCAAGGAACACGACCTCGCGCAGCAAACCCGCGACTTGCTCTCCCTGCTGCTGGCCGGTCTGGAAAACGGCAACGGCAGCAAGATTGCCGCCGCAGGCTGGGAAGACACCCGTCAGTTTCTTGAAAAGCTGTCGCAGAGCCGCGCCCTGCTCGGCCAGGATTCCCAGCAAACCGCCAATTTCATCTTTGCCCTGAAGGGCCCGTTGTTCGCCCTGTTGCAAAACCATTATCAGGACCAGCCGGCACTGCTCGCCGAGCAACTGCTGGAAGTTTCCGAACTGCTCGACACGGTCGGCATGCACACCATCGGCACCTTCCAGAAATCCCGCGAAGCGGTGATCAAGCGTCAGCAGGAAGAGCTGCTGGAACTGTCGACGCCGGTGGTCAAGCTGTGGGACGGCGTTCTCGCCCTGCCAATGATTGGCACCCTCGATTCGCAACGCACCCAGGTAGTCATGGAATCGCTGCTGCAACGCATCGTCGACACCGGTTCCGAGATCGCCATCATCGACATCACCGGCGTGCCGACCGTCGACACCCTGGTTGCCCAGCACCTGCTGAAAACCGTGACCGCGATTCGCCTGATGGGCGCTGACTGCATCATCAGCGGCGTGCGTCCGCAGATCGCCCAAACCATCGTTCACCTGGGTCTGGATCTGCAAGGCGTTGTGACCAAGGCCAACCTGGCCGACGCCTTGAAACTGGCCCTGACTCGCCTGGGCATCAGCCTCGGCAAAGCGGTCTGAGCCGATGGAACGTATTCCGATTCTTCAAATGGGCGATTTGCTGCTGGTGACCATTCAGGTCGACATGCACGACCAGCTCGCCATGACCCTGCAGGACGATCTGTCCGAGCGCATCAGCCGGACCTCGGCCCGTGGCGTGCTGATCGACATCTCCGCGCTGGACATGGTCGACTCGTTCATCGGGCGCATGATCGGCACCATCTCGGGGTTGTCGAAAATCATGGACGCCGAAACCGTGCTGGTCGGCATGCAGCCGGCCGTGGCGATCACGCTCGTTGAGCTGGGCATGACCTTGCCGGGCGTCAGCACCGCCCTCAACGTCGAACGCGGAATGAAACTGCTGCAGGATCGAGTACGCCTGCAATGACCGTACGCAGCAGTGGTACCCAACCCATCCTGATCGAACAGGACGTGGTACTGGCCCGCCAGACCACGCGCAAGCTCGCCACCGAATGCGGCATGCGCCTGATCGACCTGACCAAACTGGTCACCGCCGTCAGCGAGCTGGCGCGCAACACCATGGTCTATGGCGGCGGCGGCGACATGGATTGGCAGATCCTCGAGGAAAACGGCCGGGTCGGTTTGCGCATCACGTTCCGCGACGAAGGCCCGGGCATCCCCGACATCAAACTGGCGATGACCGACGGCTGGACTTCCGGCAGCGGACTAGGCCTCGGCCTGACCGGCGCCAAACGTCTGGTCAATGAATTCGAACTCGACACTGAGCCCGGCAAAGGCACGCGCATTACGATCACACGATGGACATGAATATCACCGGGTCGTTGACCCAGGTTCTGCCGATCGAGGACAGCAGCCAGATCGGCCACGCCCGGCGCACCGCGCAGAAACTCGCCGAGCAGCATGGCTTCGACGAAAACGATGCCGGCCGCGTGGCACTGGTCGCGACGGAACTGGCAAGCAACGTGCTCAAGCATGCCCAGCGCGGCGAGTTTCATCTGCGTGTGCTGACTCGTCCGGATAACGGTTTCGGCATCGAAATGCAGACCGTGGATCGGGCGCAGGGCTTTGATCTGGATGCCTGTCTGGCGGATGGCTTTTCCACTGGCGGCACACAAGGCATCGGCCTCGGCGCCGTATCGCGGCAGACCAATGTGTTCGATGTCTACGCCGACCACCGTGGCGCGGTGTTGCTGGCGCGAATTTTTCCGCGCAACGATCGTCAGGCCGATATCCGCTTCGGCGTCAGCCAGCATTCGCTGCATGCCGATCCAGCCTGCGGCGATGTCTGGCATCTGACGTATGAAGGCTCGCGGATCAGCGCGCTGGTGATCGATGGCCTCGGTCATGGCGAAGACGCCGAGCGCGCAGGCCTGGCCGGGGCGCAGGCATTCGCCCGGGCACCGTTTGCCGATCCAGTGGTATTGATGGAAGACCTGCATCAGGAAATGCTCGGCACCCGCGGCGGCGCCGTCGCTTTCGCGCAGTTCGACAGCCAGCGCGATGGTCTGACCTTCGCCGGTGTCGGTAACATTGGTGCCAGTCTGCTCGAGGCTGGCAAATCCCGTGGCCTGGCCTCGCACCCCGGCATCGTTGGCGGCCAGTACCGTAAAGCCAAACCCTTTGACTATGCTCACGTGAACGGACATTTATTGATCATGTACAGCGACGGCTTACAGTCCCGTTGGAATCTCAAAGACTACCCCGGCCTGGTGCATCGCCATCCGTCCGTGATAGCCAGCGTCCTGCACCGCGACTTCTGTCGTGGTCGCGATGACGTGACGGTACTGGTCGTTGCTCTGGAGGCCGCCCATGGCTGAATCGACTACCTTGAGCCATGCCGAACAGGCGGCGCTCATCGCCCAGTTGCAGCGCGAAACCACTGCCCTGCGCGAAGAGCTCGATGAAACCAACCAGGGCGTGCTGGCGCTGTACGCCGAGCTCGACACTCAGGCTGAAGAACTGCGTCAGGCATCGGATCTCAAGAGCCGCTTCCTGTCATACATGAGCCACGAATTTCGTACGCCGCTGGGCTCGATACTGAGCATCAACAGTCTGCTCGCTGACGAACTCGACGGTCCGCTCAGCCCTGAACAGCACAAGCAGGTAGCCTTCGTCAGCACCGCTGCCCGCGAGCTCAGCGACATGGTTGATGACCTGCTCGATCTGGCGAAGATCGAAGCCGGGCGCATCAGCATCTCGCCGGCCTGGTTCGACATGTTCGACCTGTTTTCGGCCCTGCGCGGGATGTTCCGGCCAATCGTCGATGCTTCGGCGGTGGATCTGATCTTCGAAGAACCGCTGGGCCTGCCGCGCCTGTATACCGATGACAAGAAGCTCGGGCAGATCCTGCGCAACTTCATTTCCAACTCACTGAAATTCACCACCCGTGGCGAAGTGCGCGTGTCGGCGCGACTGGAAGGTGAAGACAAGGTGCGCTTTGCCGTCAGCGACACCGGCATCGGCATCGCGGCCGAGTTGCATGACACGCTGTTCGAAGACTTCTCCCAAGTCGATTCGCCATTGCAGAAACGTCTGCGCGGCACCGGTCTGGGTCTGTCACTATGCAAGCGTTTTGCCGCCCTGCTCGGCGGTGAAGTCGGGGTAGACAGTACGCCGGGCGTGGGCTCGACGTTCTTTGTCATCATCCCGCTGGCAATCGCTCTGGAGAACGTCGATGAATCGTGACATCCGCCTGTTGATCGTCGATGACAACGTCGCCACCCGTTACGCCCTGCGCCGACGCCTGGAGCGCCACGGCTACACGGTGCTCGAAGCCGGCACCGGCAGCGACGGCCTGGCCCTGATCGAGAGCGAAGCCCTCGATGCGTTGATCCTCGACGTCAACCTGCCGGACATGAGCGGTTTCGACATCGTCCGCCTGTTGCGCGCCGACCCGCGCACTGCGCTGCTGCCGGTGATTCATGTGTCAGCGGCGTCGATCCAGACCGGCGACATCATCACCGGCCTCAACGCGGGCGCCGATGCCTATCTGATTCACCCGGTCGACCCCGATGTGCTCTTGGCCACGCTGCGTACCTTGCTGCGGGTGCGCGACACGGAAAATGCTCTGCGCGAAAGCGAGGCGCGTTTCCGCGAGATCTTCGCCAACGTCTCGGCGCCGATCGCGGTGCTCGATGCCAATCTGAAAGTACATGAGTGCAATCACGCATTCGCCCAATTGATCGTCGATAACCGCGATCCGCAGGCGCTGCGTGAATGCTTCGCCGAAGATCAATGCTCGATCCTCGATGAACTGCGTCTGCGTCTGGTAGACGGCGAGCGCTGGAAAGGCACGCTGAACATGCGCGTGCAGGGCGAGATTCGCGAGACCCAATGGCAGATTTCGCCGTATCGCACGCCGGAGCTGAGCCTGGTGTTTGTCGAGGACGTCACCGAACACCGCCACCGCGAGCGCTCGCATCTGGCGCGACTGGATGACACCACCACGCAGTTGGCCAAGGAAGTCGCCGAGCGCGTGCACGCCGAAGCGCAATTGTTGCAAGTGCAGAAAATGGATGCGCTGGGCAAGCTCACCGGCGGTATCGCCCACGACTTCAACAACCTGCTCACCGGGATCATCACCAGTCTGGAACTGATCCAGAAACGCGTGGCCGATGAGCGTCTGGACAAGGTGCAGTTCTATACCGAAGCAGCGCTGAATTCAGCGATGAGCGCGGCCTCGCTGACCCATCGTCTGCTGGCATTTGCCCGTCAGCAGCCACTGGATACGCGCCCGGTGGACATCAACGAGCATGTCCGCTCGCTGGAAGAATTGCTGGTGCGCACCATCGGCGAGCGCATCACCCTCAAGCTGGAACTGACCAACAAACCGGCGATTGCGCTGGTCGACCCGGTGCAGCTGGAAAGCGCCGTGCTCAACCTGGTGATCAACGCCCGCGATGCCCTGCCCTCCGGCGGCAATATCTGGGTCAATACTTACGCCGCTTATTCCCACGGCGATCCGAATCTGGCCGATGGCGCGTACGTGGCATTGTCGGTACGCGACGACGGCACCGGCATCGAACACAACGTGATCGACAAGGTGTTCGAGCCGTTCTTCACTACCAAGCCGCTGGGCCAGGGCACCGGGCTTGGTCTGTCGACGATTTACGGCTTTGCCCGTCAGTCCGGCGGTGACGCGCACATCCGCAGCGTCGCCCGCCGTGGCACCGAAGTGACGATCATGCTGCCGGGCACCAACGACCCGACCGGGGCCGACGCGCCTGTGCCGGTGCCTGATGCCAAAGGCAGTGGCGAGCATGTGCTGATCGTCGAGGACATGGCCACGGTGCGCTTGTTCGTCACCGAAGTGCTGGAAGATGCCGGCTATCGCTGCACGCAAGCGGCGGATATCGAATCGGCGCTGGAGCGCTTGCAGAACGACCCGTCGATCGACCTGCTGTTGACCGACGTCGGCTTGCCGCGCATGAGCGGCCGTGAACTGGCGGATGTTGCACGTGGCTGGCACGAAGGGCTGCCGATCCTGTTCATGACCGGCTACGCCGAAACCGCGCTCAACCGCCAGGTCTTCCTCGGCACCGGCATGGACATGCTGGTCAAACCGTTCCAGATCAGCGAACTGCTCGACAAGGTCCGCCGCACGCTGGATGGCGCCTGAACTGACACACATCCCCGTGTAGGAGCGAGCCTGCTCGCGAAGGCGTCCGTCCAGTCAGCTCATCTGCGGCTGACATTCCGCTTTCGCGAGCAGGCTCGCTCCCACAGGGGGTCTGCTGCGTTACCACTTTATTGGGTACAGCCTGCAAAACTGTGGGAGCGAGCCCGCTCGCGAAGGCGCCCGTCCAGTCAGTTCATCTGCGGCTGACACACCGCTTTCGCGAGCAAGCTCGCTCCCACAAGGGGTCTGCTGCGTTACCACTTTATTGGGTACAGCCTGCAAAACTGTGGGAGCGAGCCCGCTCGCGAAGGCGCCCGTCCAGTCAGTTCATCTGCGGCTGACACACCGCTTTCGCGAGCAAGCTCGCT
>NZ_RCNZ01000119.1:33925-34017 GCF_004307525.1 Pseudomonas sp. Sample_21
CCCGTCCAGTCAGTTCATCTGCGGCTGACACACCGCTTTCGCGAGCAAGCTCGCTTGTATGGTTAGACTTGAAGGGGTGGTGGGACGAACAG
>NZ_RCNZ01000120.1:0-34007 GCF_004307525.1 Pseudomonas sp. Sample_21
ATCGTGGTGTGCTGGGGCGGCCACTCGATCAACACCGAAGAATACAAATACACCAAGAAAGTCGGCCACGAACTGGGCCTGCGCAGCCTCGACATCTGCACCGGTTGCGGCCCTGGCGTGATGAAAGGCCCGATGAAAGGCGCGACCATTGCCCATGCCAAACAACGCATTCACGGCGGTCGCTACCTCGGCCTGACCGAGCCAGGCATCATCGCCGCCGAGGCGCCGAACCCGATCGTCAATGAGCTGGTGATTCTGCCGGACATCGAAAAGCGTCTGGAAGCCTTCGTCCGTGTCGGCCACGGCATCATCATTTTCCCGGGCGGCGCCGGTACGGCCGAAGAGTTCCTGTACCTGCTCGGCATCCTGATGCACCCGGACAACGCAGGCCTGCCCTTCCCGGTCATCCTCACCGGGCCGAAGCATGCCGCGCCGTATCTGGAACAGCTGGATGCGTTCGTCATCGCGACCCTCGGCGAAGCGGCGAAGCAGCATTACGAGATCATCATCGACGACCCGGCCGAAGTGGCGCGGCAGATGACTCAAGGCCTGAAAGCGGTGAAGCAGTTCCGCCGCGAGCGTAACGATGCGTTCCATTTCAATTGGCTGTTGAAGATCGATGAGGGCTTCCAGCGTCCGTTCGATCCGACCCACGAAAACATGGCCAACCTGAAACTGCATCGCGACCAGCCACCCCATGAACTGGCCGCCAATCTGCGTCGGGCGTTTTCCGGGATCGTCGCCGGTAACGTCAAGGACAAGGGCATTCGCCTGATCGAAGAGCACGGGCCGTATCAGATCCGTGGCGATGCGGCGATCATGCAGCCGCTTGATGCACTGCTCAAAGCCTTCGTCGCCCAGCACCGGATGAAGTTGCCAGGTGGCGCGGCGTATGTGCCGTGCTATCGCGTCGTCGCGTAATTTCAAGTCGTAACGCACACCCAATGTGGGAGCTGACTTGCCAGCGATAGCGGTCTTTCATTCAACAGAGACGTTGAATCAGATGACGCTTTTCGCGAGCAAGCTCGCTCCCACAGTATTGTGGTGTGGCGCAAATTGTAGTCACAACCTCAATCCCCCTGTGGGAGCGAGCCTGCTCGCGAAGAAGCCCGAAAGAACACTTCAATCTTTCGAGCTATCCACCAACCGCCGAGCCAACGCTTTAGCCTGCGCAGCGACGTCCGTCACTGCCGTACTCTCCCACCACATCCCGCGCAACGGCGGGCCCATGGCAAACAACCGAGCGCTCACCTGCCCTTCGGCATCCACCACTGCGCCGTCCTTTGCTGTGATCCCCAGCGCCAGCGGCCCCGGCTGTACCAGCCCCCGCGCCAGCAATTGCTGCGGCAACGGTCGTGCAACACGCCGCCAGTCGTATTCAATGCCGCTGGAATTGATCAGCGCCGCACCGCTGACCACGCCTGTTTCAGTCTCACCCTGCGGACGGATGCGGATGGTCACAGCATCGCCAGCGCCGGGCTCAATGCCCTTGAACGACGCTGCATGAATGCGCAAGCGCCCTTCCTGGTGCAGCCGTTCGATCAACTCGGCACTCAGTGGCGGCGAACGATGGTGATGACTCTCCCACCATGGCCGTACATGCCGTACGAATTGTCGACGCTGCACGTCAGTCGCCTGACTCCACAACCGCGCGATGTGCGCGCGAACCGTATCCAGCGGCGCCTGCCAGTCGATGCCTTGGGCGACTGCGTCGCGACAATGTCGACGCAACTCGCGCAGCAACTGGCGGGGCGTACGAATGTTGTGATCTGCTGCCAGAAAATCCACCCACGCCGGCGGTTGACGGCGCACGTGCGGCAGCAGGCCATGCCGGGAGAACACCTCGATCGGCCCGCGATGCCCGGCCTGCTCGAGCGACACCACGGCATCAACCATCGTAAGCCCGGAGCCGATAATGAGCACGATGGATTGCGGGTCCAGTTTGCGCATCGCAGCGACATCCCAAGGGTCCAGCGCGGCGGCATTGAGGCCACTGGATTGGGTCTGCGGCGTGCGAGCGGCGGGGAACATGCCGGTGGCCAGCACTGCCTGCGCTCCACGCAAAACCTTGCCATCGCTCAGGGTGAGCTGCATTGAGCCGGTCCCGCTTTGCAAGTCAACGGCTTCAGCACAGATGTGTTCTACGCTCGAACCTTGCAGCGCGCCCACCGCCCGGGCCTCAGCCAGACGCTGTTGCACATAGACCCCGAACAGGCCACGCGGCGGAAACAGCTCACTGACCGGCACGTCCTGCTCAGCCGATTCCGGCCAGCCGCCGCCGGCAATATGCGCGGTCAGCCACTGCGTCAGATCATCAGGATTATCCGGGTCGACGCTCATCCGCGCCGCGTTGCCGTTCAGCGTATGTCCCAACTCAACTGCGCTGTAAGCCTCACCACGACCCAGTTCAGCACGCGGCTCGATGATCGCAATTCTTCGTTGCCCAGGCAGGCGTAACAATTGCACCGCCAGCATGGTGCCACTGAGGCCGCCGCCGATGATCAGGATGTCCGCAGGCTGCTCCATTCAGATCACCACATTACGCACGAACCGCGCAGCCACATCGCCATCGTTGCGGTAGGCATGCGGTTGATTGCTGGCGAACATGAAAAACTCTCCTTTATTGATGTGCTGCGCCTGATCGCCGAGCATCAGTGTCAGGCATCCTTCAAATACGTAAATCTGCTCGCTCCAGCCATCGGCGTCCGGTTGCGACGGGTAGACCTCGCCCGGTTGCAGACACCATTCCCATTGTTCGACTTCGCGGCTCGCGGTGGCTTTGGACAGTAGCACGGCTCTGCTGCCGGGAATCGTGCCCGCCCAGGCAACCTCATTGATCCGGCTCGGGTCGCGCGCATCGTGCGCTTGGATCAGATCACTGAAGGCAACGTCGAGCGCTTCGGCAACGCGATCAAGCGTGGTCAGGCTGACATTCTTTTCGCCTGCCTCGATTGCTACCAGCATCCGTCGGCTCACCCCGGATTTTTCCGCCAGTGCGGTCTGGCTCATATCCGCAGCATGGCGCAAGCGTCGAACGTTCTGGCTGACGTGTTGCAGAACGGAGGCTCGCTGAGTCAAATCTTTGTGCACTATATTGCTCACTCAGTGGGGTTGGGCAGTATACTGCGCAACGTTGGCGGCATTGTGCGGCCTCCCTTTTAATGTGCGCAAGGTCATGATGTCGCCAAACAATTCTGCGTCCCCAATCCGCTTCTCCCGCTTCAGCAAAGCCGAGTGCGTGCTGGTGCTGATCACCATGATCTGGGGCGGCACGTTTCTGATTGTGCAACATGCCATGACGGTCAGTGGCCCGATGTTTTTCGTCGGCTTGCGCTTCGCCGCAGCGGCGGCGATCGTGGCGATGTTTTCCTGGCGGCACCTGCGCGAGTTGACCTTGTTCGAAGTCAAGGCAGGGTCGTTCATCGGTGTAGCGATCATGCTTGGTTATGGCTTGCAGACGGTCGGGCTGCAAAGCATTCCGAGCAGTCAGTCGGCGTTCATTACCGCGCTGTACGTGCCGTTTGTGCCGCTGCTGCAATGGCTGGTGCTGGGACGGCGTCCGGGGTTGATGCCAACTATCGGGATCATGCTGGCGTTTACCGGTTTGATGTTGTTGTCGGGTCCCTCAGGGGCGGCGCTGAATTTCAGTCCCGGAGAAATTGCGACATTGATCAGCGCCGTTGCGATTGCTGCTGAAATCATTTTGATCAGCACTTTCGCCGGGCAGGTGGATGTGCGGCGAGTGACTGTGGTGCAACTGGCGGTGACGGCGGTGTTGTCATTCTTGCTGGTGGTGCCGACCGGTGAAGTGATTCCGGAGTTTTCCTGGTTGTTGCTGGTGACGGCTTTGGGCCTGGGCGCGGCGAGTGCGGCGATTCAGGTAGCGATGAACTGGGCACAGAAGAGTGTTTCGCCGACTCGGGCGACGTTGATCTATGCCGGTGAACCGGTGTGGGCCGGGATTGTCGGACGGATTGCCGGGGAGCGCTTGCCGGCAATTGCGCTGGTTGGGGCCGGGTTGATTGTTGCGGCGGTGATTATCAGTGAGCTGAAGACCAAGGGAAGGTCCACCGAGGCAGAAGCTGAGCTGGAGCGGGAAACGCAGGGGTGACCCGCAATCTCTTCTGGCTGCTCGCGAAAGCGCCGCACCATCGTTGCCCCTGAAACAGCGCCAAACACAAATTTCCAGACTACTTTGTAGGATTCTGAGACATCCTCGCGTTTGGTGATCAGGGAGCTGGCACGTATGATGCTTCACAAACTTCCGCAGATTAGAAGCCTATGTCCCTGATAGTTCTACTGCTTCTGCCGTTCATTGGCAGCTGTCTGGCAGCGGTGCTGCCGCACAATGCGCGTAATGCCGAATCCCTGCTGGCGGGCCTGGTCGCTTTGATCGGTACCGTTCAGGTCGCGATGCTGTACCCGCAAATCGCCTACGGCGGCGTGATCCGCGAAGAATTCATGTGGTTGCCGAGTCTGGGGCTGAACTTCGTTCTGCGTATGGACGGCTTCGCCTGGCTGTTCTCGATGCTGGTGCTCGGCATCGGTACACTTGTCTCTTTATATGCCCGTTATTACATGTCGCCGGACGACCCGGTGCCGCGCTTTTTCGCATTTTTCCTGGCGTTCATGGGCGCCATGCTCGGGCTGGTGATCTCCGGCAATCTGATTCAGATCGTGTTCTTCTGGGAGCTGACCAGCCTCTTCTCGTTCCTGCTGATCGGCTACTGGCACCACCGCGCCGATGCGCGGCGCGGTGCTTATATGGCGCTGATGGTCACCGGTGCCGGCGGATTATGTCTGCTGGCGGGGGTCATGATTCTCGGCCATGTCGTAGGCAGCTATGACCTCGACAAGGTCCTGGCCGCCGGCGATCTGATTCGCGCACATGCCCTCTACCCCGTTCTTCTGCCACTGATCCTGATCGGCGCGCTGAGCAAAAGCGCGCAGTTCCCGTTTCACTTCTGGCTGCCCCACGCGATGGCGGCACCGACGCCCGTCTCGGCCTATCTGCACTCGGCGACCATGGTCAAGGCCGGGGTTTTCCTTTTGGCACGTCTGTGGCCGTCGCTGTCCGGCAGTGAGGAATGGTTCTACATCGTCAGCGGAGCGGGCGCCTGTACGCTGTTGCTCGGCGCGTACTGCGCTATGTTCCAGAACGATCTCAAAGGTTTGCTGGCCTACTCGACCATCAGCCATCTCGGTCTGATCACTTTGCTCCTGGGCCTGAACAGTTCACTGGCCGCGGTGGCGGCGGTGTTTCACATTCTCAATCACGCGACGTTCAAAGCTTCGCTGTTCATGGCCGCCGGCATCATTGACCACGAAAGCGGTACCCGTGACATTCGCAAACTCAGCGGCCTGATCAAGCTGATTCCCTATACGGCAACACTGGCCATGGTCGCCAGTGCCTCGATGGCCGGCGTGCCGCTGCTCAACGGTTTCCTGTCGAAAGAAATGTTCTTCGCCGAAACCGTGTTCATCAACGCCACGGCGTGGGTCGAAACTACTCTGCCGATCGTCGCGACCATCGCCGGCATGTTCAGCGTGGCCTACTCCCTGCGTTTCACCGTCGACGTCTTCTTCGGCCCCACCGCCACTGACCTGCCGCACACGCCGCACGAGCCGCCACGCTGGATGCGCGCACCCGTCGAGTTGCTGGTCTTCACTTGCCTGCTGGTGGGGATTTTCCCGGCGCAGATCGTCGGGCCATTGCTCGCCGCTGCAGCGCTGCCCGTAGTTGGCGGGGAGTTGCCGGAATACAGCCTGGCCATCTGGCACGGCTTGAACGCGCCGATGATCATGAGCCTGATCGCCATGTCCGGCGGCATCCTCCTATATCTGTTGTTGCGCAAGCAGTTCAAGCTGGGCCGTTTCAAGTACCCGCCGTTGGTGGGCCGCTTCAACGGCAAGCGTTTGTTCGAGCGCAGTCTGGTCGTAATGATGCGCATCGCCCGGCGCGTCGAGCGGCGACTGGGCACCAAGCGCTTGCAGATGCAGCTGTTCCTGATGGTTTCGGCCGCCGTGCTCGCCGGTCTGATCCCGATGCTGCACAGCACGCTGACCTGGGGCGACCGGCCGAAAATCCCCGGATCCATTGTCTTCGTGACCCTGTGGCTGCTGGCGATCGCCTGTGCGCTTGGCGCCGCTTGGCAGGCGAAATATCACCGTCTCGCCGCGCTGACCATGGTCAGCGTCTGCGGCTTGATGACCTGCGTGACCTTTGTCTGGTTCTCGGCGCCTGATCTGGCGCTGACGCAACTGGCAGTCGAAGTGGTGACCACGGTGTTGATCCTGCTTGGCCTGCGCTGGTTGCCGCGACGTATCGAAGAAGTCTCACCATTGCCGAGCAGCCTGCGCAAGGCGCGTATTCGTCGTCTGCGCGACTTGCTGCTGTCGATTGCCGTCGGCGCCGGCATGGCCCTGCTGTCCTACGCCATGCTCACCCGGCAGACGCCGAACCATATTTCCTCGTTCTACCTCAGTCGCGCCCTGCCCGAGGGCGGCGGCAGCAATGTGGTCAACGTGATGCTGGTGGACTTCCGTGGTTTCGATACCCTCGGCGAAATCACCGTGCTGGCCGCCGTGGCGCTCACCGTGTTCGCCCTGCTGCGGCGCTTCCGTCCGCCGAAGGAAAGCTTGCAGTTGCCGGCCCAGCAACGTCTGCTGGCACCGGACGTGGTCACCGATCTGGTCAACCCGCGTTCGGCCAGCGACACCGCGCTCGGCTTCATGATGGTGCCGGCGGTACTGGTGCGCCTGCTGCTGCCTGTCGCCCTGGTGGTCTCGTTTTATCTGTTCATGCGCGGGCACAATCAGCCGGGCGGCGGTTTTGTCGCCGGGCTGGTGATGTCGGTGGCCTTTATCCTGCAATACATGGTTGCCGGCACGCAGTGGGTCGAAGCACAAATGAGCCTGCGGCCATTGCGCTGGATGGGCACCGGGCTGCTGTTCGCCACTGCCACCGGTCTCGGTGCGCTAGTCGCCGGTTATCCGTTCCTGACCACTCACACTTGGCACATCAGCGTGCCGTTGCTCGGTGATATCCATATTGCCAGTGCGCTGTTCTTCGACGTCGGCGTGTACGCCGTGGTGGTCGGATCGACGTTGTTGATCCTCACCGCCCTCGCCCACCAATCGGTGCGCGGCCACAAGACGGCCTCGCTGCCCAAGTCCGTCGCCAGCAAAGGAGCCGTCTGATGGAAGAAGTCATCGCAATCGCCATCGGCATTCTTGCCGCGTCCGGGGTCTGGCTGATCCTGCGCCCGCGAACCTTTCAGGTGGTCATGGGCCTGTGCCTGCTGTCATATGCAGTGAACCTGTTCATTTTCAGCATGGGCAGCCTGTTCATCGGCAAGGAACCGGTGATCAAGGACGGCGTGACCCAGGACTTGCTGCATTACACCGACCCGCTGCCCCAGGCGCTGGTACTGACGGCGATCGTCATCAGCTTCGCCATGACCGCACTGTTCCTCGTCGTATTGCTCGCCTCGCGCGGCCTGACCGGCACCGACCACGTCGACGGCCGGGAGCCTAAAGAATGATGGCGATGACTCACCTGATCGCCGCACCGATCCTGCTGCCGCTGCTGACGGCTGCGATCATGCTGATGCTGGGCGAAAAGCATCGGCCGCTGAAGGCGAAAATCAACTTGTTCTCCAGCCTCCTCGGCCTGTTCATTTCAGTGATGCTGCTGCAATGGACGCAGACCACCGGCGTACCCGGCTCCATCGGCGTGTATCTGCCGGGCAACTGGCAGGCACCGTTTGGCATCGTCCTGGTGGTAGATCGCCTGTCGGCACTGATGCTGGTGCTGACCGGCGTCATCGGCGTCAGCGCGTTGCTGTTTGCCATGGCCCGCTGGGACGGCGCCGGCTCAAGCTTTCACGCTCTGTTTCAGATCCAGCTGATGGGCCTGTACGGCGCGTTCCTGACCGCGGATCTGTTCAACCTGTTCGTGTTCTTCGAAGTGTTGCTCGCCGCGTCCTACGGTTTATTGCTGCACGGCTCTGGCCGGGCGCGGGTATCGTCGGGGTTGCATTACATTTCGATCAACCTGCTGGCATCGTCACTGTTTTTGATCGGCGCTGCGTTGATCTACGGGGTGACCGGCACGCTGAACATGGCCGATCTGGCGATGAAGATCCCGCTGGTGCCGGAAGCCGACCGTGGCTTGCTGCACGCTGGGGCAGGGATTCTAGCGGTAGCGTTTCTGGCCAAGGCTGGCATGTGGCCGCTGAACTTCTGGCTGGTGCCGGCATATTCATCCGCCAGCGCGCCGGTGGCGGCGATGTTTGCCATCATGACCAAGGTCGGCGTCTACACCCTGCTGCGCTTGTGGACCCTGTTGTTTTCCGGCCAGGCCGGCGCCTCGGCATTCTTCGGCGGCGACTGGCTGATTTACGGCGGCATGGCGACCATGGCTTGCGCAGGGCTGGCGATTATCGCCGCGCAACGCCTGGAGCGCATGGCCAGCCTGAGCATTCTGGTGTCGGCGGGGATCCTGCTCTCGGCGATGGGCTTCGCCCAGCCGAACCTGATCGGCGCTGCGCTGTTCTATCTGGTCAGCTCGACCCTGGCGCTGAGCGCATTGTTCATGCTCGCCGAACTGATCGAGCGCTCGCGCTCGGCCAACGAAATTCCGCTGGAAGACGAAAGCGAACTGCTGCCGCGTCCACAGGAATCGCTGCAACCGCCCAAGGGCATCAACCTCGACGACGAGCAGAAAGCCGTGGTCGGCCAAGTCATCCCGTGGACCATGGCCTTTCTTGGTTTGAGCTTTATTGCCTGCGCGCTGTTGATCATCGGCATGCCACCGCTGTCCGGATTTATCGGCAAGCTCAGCCTGATCGGGGCATTGCTCAACCCGTTGGGACTTGGCACTGCGGCGCCGCTGCCTCCCGGCGCATGGGGATTGCTGGCGCTGTTGATCCTGACCGGTCTGGCCTCGCTGATGGCCTTCTCGCGCCTCGGCATTCAGCGCTTCTGGACGCCGGAAGAGCGCCCGTCACCATTGCTGCGCAAACTCGAATGCGCGCCGATTTTCCTGCTGCTCGGGCTGAGCATTGCCCTTACGTTCAAGGCTGAACCGCTGCTGCGCTACACCCAGGCCACGGCCGATGCGCTGAACAATCCGCAGCAATATGTGTTCGCAGTTCTAGGCACTCGGGCGGTGCCGAGCCCGCAAGCCAGAGCCGACATGCTCGAGGTGCAGCCATGAAACGACTGTTCCCGGCTCCGTGGTTATCGCTGGCCCTGTGGATTCTGTGGCTGACCCTGAACCTGTCCGTCAGCCCGGGCAATCTGTTGCTCGGCGCCGCGCTGGGTTTCGCTGCGCCGCTGATGATGCGCAAATTGCGGCCGAAACGTGCGCGCATCCGCAACCCCATCGCCATCCTGCGTCTGTTCTTCCTGGTCGGCCGCGACGTCATCATGTCAAACCTGATCGTCGCCTGGGGCGTAGTCAACGCCGGACGTCGTCCGCCCAACTCATGCTTTATCAAAGTGCCTCTGGATCTGCGCGATGCTCATGGTCTGGCGGCACTGGCAATGATCTGCACCGTGGTGCCCGGCACGGTATGGTCGGAGCTGGCGCTGGACCGCAGCGTTCTGTTGCTGCACGTCTGGGATCTGCACGACGAAGCGCAGTTCATCGAGCACTTCAAAAGCACTTACGAGCGACCGTTGATGGAGATTTTCGAATGAGCCCATTGCTGTCGAATGCGATTCTGCTGACGCTGTTTCTGTACTGCGTGGCGATGGTGCTGACCCTGGTGCGCCTGTTCAAAGGCCCGTCAGCTCAGGATCGGGTACTGGCGCTGGATTACCTGTATATCGTTGCCATGCTGATGATGCTTACCCTGGGCATTCGTTACGCCAGTGATACCTACTTCGAAGCGGCGCTGCTGATCGCGCTGTTCGGCTTCGTCGGCTCGTTTGCCCTGGCGAAATTCCTGCTGCGTGGCGAGGTGATCGAATGAATACCGAATTGTCTTTATGGGTCGAGATTCCGGTGTCGGTGCTGCTGGTGCTCAGCGGCGTGTTTACCCTGCTGGGCGCAACAGGATTGCTGCGCATGAAGGATTACTTCCAGCGTATGCACCCGCCAGCGCTGGCCTCGACACTCGGTGCCTGGTGTGTGGCACTGGCGTCGATCATCTGCTTTTCGGCATTGAAATCCGCACCAGTGGTGCATGCCTGGTTGATTCCGGTCCTGTTGGCGATCACCGTGCCGGTGACCACCCTGCTGCTGGCGCGGGCGGCGTTGTTCCGCAAGCGGATGGCCGGGGATGATGTGCCGGCTGAGGTGAGCAGTCGTCAGACTGAAAGTGGTAACTGATGATCATGTGGCGCCGGTGATGGCGCCATCGCTACAGTAGGAATGCGCTCTCCCATGTGGGGAGCGAGCCTGCTCGCGAAGAGGCCAGTCGGGGCATCGCCAATTCCGGATCGGCTCAAACCCACGCTACTGCCAACAACCCCGCGCCCAGCAGCGCACACAACGGCGAATACACCCAGGTATCCAGCCGCGCAAATCGCGAATCCTTCACTTCCTTGAAGAACCCGACCAGATTCGAATCACCGATCGCCCGAGCGAACATCAGCAACGCGATCGCGCTGATCACCCATTGCAGTGCCTTGTGCTGCACCGCCGGCATGCCCCAACCGACCCGCATACAAACCAGCGCCGCAATGACCAGCAGCGCAGCGGCGACTGCCAGCGTCAGCCAGCCTGAGGGCTTGAAGGCCGGGCGTACCGTGGCGACGAAGCCCGACACCGGCACCTGCGGCACCACCACCGCAGCCGCCCATTGCCCACCCAACGCCCAATACACATGCATCAGGCCGATTGCCGCGAACACAGTCACCAGCCATTGAGCCAATACAAAGGTCATGGTTGAAATCCTTCAAAGGGATTTGAACAAACCATCGTAGTCGGATTTTTTGGCCGTGCACGACCGGTCGGCGGTGCACTGCGTTGACCGCGTTATTTCAGATCAGCCGTCACCTTGTCGGCCACATCCTTGGGCAGCCACGCCTGCCACACATCCGGATGCGTCTTCATGAACGCGACCGCCGCCTCACGAGGCGCGGTGTGCTTGTCACTCATATCCGCCAATGCCTTGTTCAGCGGCTCGATGGGAAAATCGACCTTGCTGAAGAACTCGGCAATTTGCGGGTTCTGCTTTTGAAATGGCGTAGACACGCCAATCGACAATTTCGATGCCAGCGAGCGGGTTGGTTTCGGATTGGGATTATCGGCGTCTGTCAGCGTCTTCCACGCCTCGGCATCGAACGGCGGCTCTTCCAGTTGCACCAGTTTGAATTTGCCAAGCAGTGGCGTCGGCGACCAGTAATAGAACAACACCGGTTTGCCGCGACGGATCGAAGAGCTGATCTCGGCATCCAGCGCAGCGCCGGAACCGCTGCGGAAGTTGGTGTAGTCGTCCTGCAAGCCATACGCCGTGAGCTTCTGCTTGTTGACCACTTCCGAGGTCCAGCCGATCGGGCTGTTGAGGAAACGCCCTTTGCCCGGGCTTTCCGGGTCCTTGAACACATCCTTGTATTTCTTCAGATCGGTGACACTGCGCAGATCCGGCGCCAACGGTTTGATGCCTTTGGCCGGGTCGCCCTTGATCACGTATTCCGGCACCCACCAGCCTTCAGTGGCGCCCTTTACCGTATCGCCCAGACCGACGACCTTGCCCTCGGCTTCGGCCTTGACCCAGACCGGACTGCGCCCGGCCCACTCCTCGCCAATCACCTGGATGTCATTATTGGCCAGCGCGGTCTCGAGAGTAATAGTGGTACCCGGCAAGGTATCGGTCGGCAAGCCGTAGCCTTTCTCGACGATCACCCGCAGCACCTCGGTGATCAGGCTGCCGCTTTCCCAGTTCAAGTCGGCAAAGTGGATCGGCGCCTGTGCCGCCTGCAGCGATTGCGCTGACGTCAGCAAACCAAAGGTGGCCACGCTGGCGGCCAGTAACCGTCGAAATCCGTTCATGCATCACACCTCGTGCTGTTCACAGCAATGGCAGTTGGCCTGACAGAAACGCAAGCCTCTGAATGACTCAGTCAACTGACTTTAGCCGAGGTTCCTGCTTTTTCCGGGGTCCGCTGCGTGCGAGGTTACGTTTCAGAATTTTCCTGCAGGCTTTGCAGCTCACGTCTGACCATGCTGGCGTATGCCGCCGGTTGCAATGCATAGAGCTGCGACGCCACCCAACTCAGCCAGGCACCTTGCAGTTCGGCCTTGCGGACGAACAGGCGCTGAGCGTCTTCGCGTGCGCTGTCGAGATTTTGCGAATGGAAGTGCGCGCGGCTCACTCGCTGGCCTTGAAGGAAACCAGTTCACCTTTGCGCCATTTGGCAGCCTTGGCGGTGACGGCTTTCAAGGTTTTGGTCAGGCCTTCCTGCAATTGTTCATTGGCGGCGAACACCGTGACGACGCTATGACCTTCCTTGAACAGAATCGCGTGACCGTCGGCCGTACTGACAAATGCGTAGTCGCCCAAGCCGTAAACCGTGAGTTTGATGTCGCGAAAACGAATGTCCATCTTGCCGCCTTCACGGCTGGGCAGAACCGATGCAATGAAATGGTCGCCAACCTTGAGTTTGAGCCCCGGTTTGTCATCGACCACCAATGCACTTTCGGTATCGATTTCGGCGATGTAAATGCCTTCGGCGTTTTGCTCGGTGATGTAAACAAAACGTGATTGAAATTGCTTGACCAGCTTTGCACGCAAATCACCCAGCACGAACAAAGCATGCATATCGAGGTTACTGACTGCCAAAGAAACATCCCCACATTTGAAAAACCGTGCAGCGGAAAACACGCACGGCAAAAAACGGCAATGCCGATGAAAACTGCAAAATCACTCAAAAACCCGAAGCGAGCGAAGCGCTCTTGATCGCGAGGTTCGTAGACTACTGGATTGTCATTAGCGGAACCCGCCCCGAAATCGGCAAAGCTTGAAGGAAAAAGCCTCAAGTGCGACTGGAGCAAGATCTGACTACGAACTTCAGGGAAATTTCTCACGAAAAAAAGCACTTTTCCGACATATCGCTGGCGAAAAATTGCTTTAGATAAGCCCGGTCGTCAACAGGTACTGGCGATTCTAGAGCAGCGATGCTCCTTACGACTACCCGCAACGGCCGTTAAATCCCGGCCGACTGATGAAAAGGACTTCATATGTGCACTTTGACTCATTTTGCCACGTCGGCCGACGCGCGAATCAACACACCTCTGACGATGAAGGTTGCCGACCTCGACAACCTTCCGACATCTTCTAACAATCATCGAACCCCACACTTTCAAGTGGTGCCAGCGGGTATTGCGTTCTTTCACATCAAGGAGATATCCACGGGACGTGTCAGAGGTTTCCGTGGCAATCACAACGAAGCCTGCGCCCTCGCCCGCTCGCTTGAATCAAAAATCGAACTCCGCGCCAGCGCCTGCCTCTGATAAGGGAGTGAACGAACAAGCCGTACCGGCACCAACCCAGGAGTAGATGATGGAACTGCCAACCGAGCTTAACCTGACCACCCTTTTCGAACAGCTGGGCCTTCCCTCCGATGAAGCGTCGATCAATGACTTTGTCGAAGCACATCCGCTGGATCCGGAAACTAAACTCATCGATGCCGACTTCTGGTCACCCCAGCAGGCGCAATTACTCAAGGAATGGCTGCGGGCCGATGGCGAAGAAGCGCCGATCGTCGATGAGCTGAACGTACGTTTGCATCGCGGCAAGTAAGTACGATCAGTGCAGGCTGTCGCCGGGCTCGATGTTCAATTGTTCGAGCCAGGCAGCCTTGCACTCCTCCGCTTCATCGCGACTGGCGAAGGCTGTGCCGCGTCGCTCCCCGTTGAGCAAAACTACCCAGCAAACACTGCGCCCCATCGCACGTAAGCCGGCCGGAACACCGCTGCCGATCATCACTGCCACGTCTATCCTGCACTGCATGTGCCCTCCGAAATAATTAGCTACCTAACTAAGTCGTCAGATTAATGCTTTCCGTCGAGAGGAAACAGCAACCGCCGTGCACAGATTCATTGCGTCACCGGTAATAATCTCAGCGCGGATTCTCAGGTTTATAGCCCAGACGCAACCCGCCCCAGTGTCGGCCATTGATCATGATCGGCACCGATAAATCATGCATCAGCTCACCCGTATCGCGCGTGTAAGTCTGCAACAGCACCGGTTGCTGATGGCTGCCGCAGCGGATACCGGTGCGGTCAGCGAATTTGCGTTTGGTGCGATTATTTACCGTGTCGACCTGCACATCGCCGGTCAATGGCTGGCTGAATGCCTGGTTGTGCGTCGGTACATAACCCTGCTGCGTGCAGGCAATCGCAAAAACCAGCCCTTCATGACGCGCCAATAAAGGTTCTTGAATCGCCGGCAAGACCTGATCGGTGTATCGATCAAAGCGGGTTTGAAATTTGGCTGGTTCGGTGCCCGAAATCAGCTGGTAGCTGCGATCGAACAGGTCATCCAGGCTGATCCGCCCCTGCTCGACATCCGCCTCGAAGCGCGCCGCGATCTGGCTCGCACCTTCGCGCGCCAAGTCATAAATGCGCTGGTGATAGTCATCCAGGCCGACCTCGGCCAGGCGCTCGCTGATGGTTTCCGCCTGTCCTTCCATCTGCACAGCGGCCTCGGCGAGGCGGCGGGTCTGCTGATCGCTGATTGCCAGATCGCTGCGCATTTGCTCGATGGCGATGAACAGCGCATCAAGCTGCTCGCGATTGGTTTGCGCACCACGGGCGATTTCGCTGACCTGGGTTTCCACTCCGGCGGCAAGTCGCGCGATATTTTCCAGATGCTGACCGGTGTGCTCGACCTGTTCGACGCCGGTGTGCAGATCGCTCGACAACTCGCGAATCTGCGCCACCACTTGCGCGGTGCGTTGCTGAATGTCAGCAACCATCTCACCGACCTCACCCGTGGCCGCCGCCGTACGCGCGGCCAGTCCGCGCACCTCGTCGGCGACCACAGCGAAACCGCGACCATGCTCACCGGCCCGGGCTGCTTCAATCGCAGCGTTCAACGCCAACAGGTTGGTCTGGCTGGCAATCGACTGGATCACCAGCGTCACCCGCTGAATGTCGTCGCTGCGCACACTCAGGGCCTCGATCAATTCGCGGCTGGCGTTGGCGCGCTGACTGAGTTGCTGCATGCGCGAAATCGAGTCGAGCAGTTCGCTGCGCCCCGCCGCGCTGCTGTGATGCGCTTCGCTGGCGGCATCCAGCGCGTCGCGACTGAGCTGTGAAGTCGCCTGTTCGGTGGCGATCATCACTTCGGCATTGCTGACGATCTGCGCTGCCGCGTCGAGTTGCGATTCAAGTTTGCTGGCGAGCGCTTTGACCGAAAACGCCACGCCGGCGGCAGACAGTGCGTTGTGACTGGTGGTGTAGGAGAGATCGCGAGTCAGTGCGGACAATGCGCTCGCACTATCGACCGGGACGGCAACAGGAGCGCTGCGCGAACGCAGGCGCGGTAGCCAGACAATCAGTATCGCCAGCGGCATGCCGAGGTAGAGCGACCACTCGGCCATAGCCATGCCGGCCAGCAACAGCATCAGGGCGATGCTTTGCAGGGTCGGCGCGATCCAGCGGTTTTTCGGCAAAAGCACTGGTGCAGGCAGCGCCGCAACCAGAGATCCATCTCTCGTCATCTTGATCACCCCACGTTTGTTCTCATTGTTGTGACTGCATTAAACGCCACTACAACGCCATTATCCATGGTCCGTTAGTCGTGGGGTCTGTGGTAGGTCAATGGAACAACGGGGGAAATAGCGCAGACGAGCAAAAACAAAGATCGCAGCCTCCCGCAACTCCATGTAGAAGCTGCCGAAGGCTGCGATCTCTTGCAGGCGCCCCCCTATTCAGGGGCCGCCATGGAATCAGGCCTGACGCTGGTGCTTGTCGATCTGCTCGTGACGCTCTTGAGCTTCGATGCAGTACTTGGTGGTCGGGCTGATCAGCAGGCGTTTCAGGCCAATGGCCTCGCCGCTGTCGTCGCACCAGCCAAAGCTGTCGTCCTTGATGCGCTCAAGGGCTTGTTCCAGTTGCGGCAGCATGCGCTGGTCGCGATCGATCGCGTTGACCAGCCAAGTGCGCTCTTCTTCAACCGAAGCCGCGTCCGCCGGGTCAGCCGGGGTGTCCAGGCTTTCGATGGCGATACGGTTTTGCTCAATGCGCTCGTGGGTTTCGACTTTCATGTTCTGCAACAGCTCAGTGAAGAAAGCGTGTTGCTCTGCATTCATGTAGTCATCTGCCGGCATAGCCAGCAACTTGTCCTTTGTCATTGATATCTCTATAAAAAAACGTGCATTAAGGCGAATAAGGGAGCGTTTCGGCGAACCGTGTCGGCCGTCGAAAAGGCATCGTTTTATTGCAAACGCCACCCGGCACTCAATTTACGAGGGGCGGCAGTCTAAGGCCCGATCAAGACCTCAGCAACTGTAAATACAGGGAATTTGTCCGACAGGACCTGGAAACTGCTCTGACACAGGCTTCACACGGCCATCGGAGTGCGTTTATAGCAAGAAATTCAGTCCAGCGGCTGTATATAGAAGACAAACGGCTAACCAACCCGCCAGCGACAGCCGGGATTATTCTCGCAAGGTGCATCGTTTCAGCCCGGCAGAGCTTACGCAGCCCTTCTATTATCAGGCCCACTGCGTGCTCAACTCGCCTGAAGGATGCTGCCCATGCCCCGCCCCGCTCTGCCGGCCACAGACGAAATTTCCTTCGCCAGCCCGCCGGTCAACGCCGAGCGCCTGCTGCAAATGATCAGCGAAGAGTACGACGCCCTGCCGCGCCAGCTCAAACGCGTCGCCAGCTACATCAGCCAGCAGAGCGAGCGAATCATGGTCGAGCGCATCAGCGATATCGCCCGCGAGTGCGAAGTGCATCCGTCAGCCATTGTGCGTTTCTCGCAACGTTTCGGGTTCAGCGGCTTCAGCGAGATGCAGGCGCTGTTCCGCAAGGCCTGGACGCACAAAACCACGCCAGCGCAAAACTATCAGCAACGCATCCGCAGCCTGATCGCCAACAACTCGCAGACCGCCAACAGCGGCGACCTGGCCCGCGAATGCATCGACGCAACGCTCTCGGGCATCGAACGCTTGGGCCGCGAACTGGACGAGGTGACGTTCGATACGGCCGTCGATCTCATCGTCAATGCCGACGACATTTACGTTGTCGGGGTCCGCCGTTCGTTCGCCGTCGCCGATTATCTGGTTTACAACCTGCAGCACACGCAGAAGCGCATTCATCTGGTTTCCGGCATCGGCGGCAGCTATCGCGAACAAATGCGCAGCGTGCGCGCCAACGATCTGGTCATCGCCATCAGTTTTGTGCCCTACGCCAAGGAAACCCAACACTGCCTGCGCTTCGCACAGCAGCAGAACGCCAATGCCCTGATCATCACCGACAGCCCTCTGTCGCCACTGGCAAAACTTGCCAACAGCGTGTTGCTGGTCAATGAAGGCAGTGCGCTGGCCTTTCGTTCGCTGAGTGCGACGCTGTGTTTGTGCCAGGCGCTGTTTGTGGCGGTGGCCTATCGGCTGGAACTGAATGTCGATGAGATTCACGAACAACCCGGATTCGACGACTGACAATTGCCTCTCGCTCGGCTAGGTTATGCGTTCCCACCGGTTCGACTTGAAGGAACGCGTCATGAAACTGATCGGCATGCTCGACTCCCCCTACGTGCGCCGCGTAGCGGTATCCGCCAAATGCTTGGGGATCGACCTCGAACACGAGTCGGTCTCGGTGTTCCGCCACTTCGAACGATTCCAGCAGATCAACCCTGTGGTCAAGGCGCCCACATTGATCCTCGACGACGGCGTGGTCCTGATGGACTCGACCCTCATCCTCGATTACCTCGAAGCCAGCTGCGGCAAAAGCCTGCTGCCAAGCGATCTCAAACAACGCGCTAAGGCCCTGCGCCTGATCGGCCTGAGCCTCGCCGCCTGCGAAAAAGCCGTGCAGCTTTACTACGAACGCAACCTGCGCCCGACCGACATTCAATATCAGCCGTGGGTCGAACGCGTCGAAGGCCAGCTCGCCGCCGCATTTACCGCGCTGGAAAAAGAACTTGAACACAGTGACTTGCCTGTCGACGGCTCCCTCGCCCAGGCCGGCATCAGCCTGGCGGTTGCCTGGAGCTTCACCGAACTCGTCGTACCCGATCAGATCGACGCAACACGCTTTGCGCGTATCGCCGAGTACACCGCCTACGCAGAAGGCACCGATGCGTTCATCAACACACCGATGAACTGATCATGAGCTCCACCGACACCGCCGCCCCGGCGTTAAAGGAAATCTTCAACGCCGAGCGCTTGCAGCACATCGCTGACGAAATGAGCGCGGTGTACCCGGCGTTCAAGGCCAAGGCGTTTGTCAAACACGCCCAGGACGGACTCGCTGAACTATCAGTGATGCAACGCATGGCGCGTGTCAGCGAAAGCCTGCATGCCGTGCTGCCGCTGGACTACGAAGATTCCCTCGAAGTGCTGTTCGAACTCGCGCCACGGCTGAACAGCGGCTTCGTCAGCATGTGCCTCCCACACTACGTCGCGAGCTATGGCGCCCATGCGTTCGACACCTCAATGGACGCGCTGAAGTACTTCACCACCTTCGGCTCCTCCGAATTCGCCATCCGCTACTTTTTGCGCAGCGACCTCGAACGCTCGCTGGAACGAATGCATGATTGGACCCGAGACGAAAACCACCACGTTCGACGCCTAGCCAGCGAAGGCAGCCGCCCTCGCCTGCCGTGGTCGTTTCGCCTGGAAGCGGTGCAGGCGGATCCGCTGCTGGCCGCCGGGATACTGGATCGGTTGAAGGCGGACGAGAGCTTGTACGTGCGCAAGTCGGTGGCGAATCATTTGAATGACGTGACGAAGGTGCATCCGGAGTGGGTGCTGGACACGATTGAAAGTTGGTCGCTGGACAACAAGCACACGGCCTGGATTGCCAAGCATGCGCTGCGCAGTTTGATCAAACAGGGGGATTTGCGCGCGTTGACGGTGATTGGCGCAGGCGCGAAGGCTGAGGTTGAGTTGTTGGATGTGCGGGTCGAGCCGGCGGTGGTGAGGTTGGGGGAAGCGATTACTTTGTCGTTTACGGTGAAGTCCATGGTGGCGCACGAGCAAAGGCTGGTGATTGATTATGCGATTGAGTATGTGAAGGCGAATGGCGGGGTTTCGAGGAAGGTTTTCAAGTTGAAGACTCTGGGATTAGCGGGTTTCGGGACTGAGGTAGTGCGACGGAATCAAGTCATCAAGGATTTTACGACGCGCAAGCATTTTGCCGGGCGGCATGGGGTGCAGGTGATGGTTAATGGGGAGGTGTTGGGGAGTGCGGCGTTTGAGGTTTTGATTTGAGGTGAGTTGTTTATTCACCAAAAGAGCCGGTAGCGGATCAGTGCACTGGCAGCCGTGCATCGACATTGCGCGCGGCGGCACAGTGGACGAATCACGGCGTCAGCGCTTACCAACTTCCGTACGGGATGCCGAATTTCTCGATATAGCGCTTGGACTTTTCGCTGACGGGATAGGCGTAGCGTCCTTGGTTCTTACCTTGGCTAGGTCCTAGCGGTTCGATCTCCGCCTGTGCTCTCGCGACTTTTACAGGATGGTGGCATGAGTCTCTGACCCAAACCTGCACAACGCCGCCAGGCGCCAGGCCCAGATAGACCGATGAAATATAGGTACTTCGCCGCTCTGGTGTTTTCGCGCAGCGCTGCGCGACCGAAGTCCGCATCATTTGCCTGGCTTCTTCGGGTATATCTACCCAAGCCCGATAAGTTTGAGGCTCTACGATGGACTGCCAGCGAACAAAAATTCTTTTTGGGAGATCAGCGCCGACCACGGCTTTTGCGGACGCGCCCACTCCGTCCCAACCACGGGCCGATTCGGTGCCGTCTTCAGGTTGCCCGCCCGATGCCGATCCACCACCGGTACGCAGAAATGTTTTTCCCTTTATATCTTCCACAGCAGTGTCTTCAACCCAGACCTTCATGTAGTTGGGTTCGGTGAAACCGAGTTCCCACCAAGGGGATTTAGGGTCGTTTTTTGCTGACAGCGGGTCGGCATTACAACCAGCCACAAAAAGCGTACACAGCAGTACTGTAAATAACTTCATTACCAAAGCGTCCAGTCCGGTACGTGTGGGTGCTTTACTCGGATTGCATCTTCCGTGGGGGCGTTGATGTAAACAGCTCTGATGCCACTCCCATCTCTCCTGCCAAGCGGATGGTTCCAGTTGGCGGACGTGTGAATGTACTTGAGTTTGAGTATTTGCTCCTCCTCTGGCGTGGTGCTGTAGTCGCCGGAGACAAAACGATCACACATGGGCTTGAGTTCTTCAGGAACGGCGAAGTCTGGCGTCTCGGGAATGTCTTCGAAGAGAACGCCTTTGGCTCTGGCGAGTTGATGCATCACGCGCAGGCTCACTCTCGACAGTAATCCACTCACCGGACGCTTGAGTTGGACGGCCGCATAGACTCGCTTGACTCGAGGACTAAGTCGATCCTGAGGGCTGACCGGTAGCAGTAATGGCGGTGGCGTAACGATTTCGAGATTTTCGAGCGGCCAACCCTTGGCTAGCCACTGATTTCTCACATTGATCGCATCCTGGTAGATCGATGTGGTAGCGACGTCAGTATACGTACCGACCTCTAGCGTCTGCATTGGGCTAACGAGAACACACTCTTCAGCGTCCTCAAGGTAACCTCCACCCACATCGGAATGCACACCCGGCAAGACGATTTCCGGATGATCCATCGCTACTCGATTGAGAGCAAAGTTAGCCCTGCATTCATCCCGCGCAGCCAACTGCACAACGTCGGTGAAATAACGTCGGTCGAGATAGAGTTTGACCCCCGTTGCGACGGCGCTTTTTATGTTGCCCAGATTGGACCATCCAGCAATCGACGGTACCGTGTCGAACAGCCCAATGAAGCCCACGTTGATGTCGCTGTGATACTGATCAACAAAGGTCGAACTGAGGGCATCGGACATACTGCGGAGAATGTCGCCTAAAGGCCCTTGTTTGCCACGCACTATCTCGTTGGCGAAATGTCTGGCGGCTGCGGCACCGCGACTAAAGCCAAACGTGTCGAAAGTCAACGAAGCAATTTCACTACCGGGATTTTTGTCCAATACTTCAGTGATACGCTGTTCGATCACCGCGAAACAGGACTGGACTCGCCCTGCAACGCCGGTTTCACCACGTCCTGTACCGGCGCCGAATTTACTGTCTTCTTTACCTGAACGGGTACCTATACCTTCGACGTAGACCATACCGAAAGCTCTCTTTCGTGGCCCTTCTCCCTCAGCGAGTCGTGTTGCTCCATACAGTTCGCTCAGCTTCTTCACATTGCTGACATCGCTACCATAACTACTATCCGGATCACCCATATAAGGCTGGCAACTGACGGGAATATCCTCAGGCGCAATCGGATGCTGAGCACCACACAACAACCCCGCAGCTGAGTTGTTCGCGTTGTTGCCCGTGCCATCAAAGAACACCCCGATCCTCAACGCAATCCCGATTTTCCCAGGCGCGCGCGCAGCCTCTTTCCCATGCTTCTCATACTCGGCCCAATGCTGGGCGTGTATGTCGACGGGTTTGGCTTCTTCGTAGCGATAGTTTTTCGGCGGGTTTGGAACGTAGCCACTCAATCCTTGATTCCTTCTGATCCTTGAAGAACGGCCAGAAGGGTGACAGCCGGGAGGGGGCGGTGCAAGCCGTGGCGGTGTGCCAGCCATGGAGCGTCAGTGCGAGCAGGCTCACTCCCAAAAAAGAATGAGCCTGGCTGGGGATGGCGGGTCAAATCGACCGCTGATTCACCCGCGCCATCAACTGTTCAGCACTTTCCTTGCGCTCGGAATAGCGGTCCACCAGATGCGCCTGCTGCCCACGCAGCAGTACGGTGAACTTGACCAGTTCTTCCATCACATCCACCACACGGTCGTAGAACGGCGAAGGTTTCATCCGCCCGGCCTCGTCGAACTCCATGTAGGCCTTCGGCACCGAGGATTGGTTGGGGATGGTGAACATGCGCATCCAGCGGCCGAGGACGCGTAGTTGGTTGACCACGTTGAACGACTGCGAGCCGCCGCAGACTTGCATCACCGCCAGGGTTTTGCCTTGGGTCGGGCGCACAGCGCCGAGTTCCAGCGGGATCCAGTCGATCTGCGCTTTGAACACGGCGGACATCGCGCCGTGGCGTTCCGGCGAGCACCAGACCTGGCCTTCCGACCACAACACCAGATCGCGCAGTTCCTGGACCTTGGGATGGTCGACCGGGACGTCGTCGGGCAATGGCAAACCGGATGGGTTGAAGATCCGCGTTTCGGCGCCAAAGTGTTCGAGGAGGCGCGCGGCCTCCTCGACCAGCAAACGGCTGAACGAGCGCTCGCGGGTCGAGCCGTAGAGCAAGAGGATGCGCGGTTTGTGTTCGCCGACATTCGATGGCTTAACAGCGTCGATCAGGCTTGCGTCGAGGTTGGGCAAATGATTTGTCATGAAGCCTCCTTACAGCGTGCCGATGCGATCGAGTTCGGCTTTCAGTTGCTCGCGACTGAGCGAGTGAAACGGCAGATCGAGAAAGGCTTGGCAGCGTTCACCGATGCGCATCAGAGTGGCTTGGAATGCCCCGTCGATTGCCGCTTCGTCGCCCTGCACTTCGGACGGATCTTCCAGTCCCCAATGCGTTTTCAGTGCCGGACCGAAATAGACCGGACAGGTTTCGCCGGCGGCTTTGTCGCAGACAGTGATGACGATATCCGGCGGGTTGTTTGCGAAGGCATCGTTACCTTTGCTGTGCAACCCGTCGATGGCGATGCCGTGCTTTTGCAACGTCGACAGGCTGCGCGGCAGAACCTGGCCTCTGGGAAAACTGCCGGCACTCACCGCATGGAAACCAGCGGGAGCCAGGTGATTGAACATGGCTTCGGAAAGAATGCTGCGGCAGCTATTGGCCGTGCACATGAACAGGACTCGCATCGATGCGCTCCGTAGATAGTGGAAGATTCAGCAGCAGGCGCGTTCGCGCACGGGACGGCCATCCATGTTTTGCAGGCGCGCGGCGTTGTCCTTGAGCCAATCGGCATTGGCCTTGGATGTCAGCTGAAGGATTTCGCCGATCCATGCCGGCAGTTCCGGATTGAGGCGGTAATACACCCACTGGCCCTGACGGCGGTCGAGCAGCAAACCGTTACTGCGCAGTTGCGCGAGATGGCGGCTGATTTTCGGCTGGCTGTCGTCAAGCGCACACATCAGCTCGCAGACGCAGAGTTCACCTTGCTCGGCGATGAGCAGGATGGCGCGGACGCGGGTTTCATCGGCGAGACTTTTGAAGACTTCGGTGGGGGTGATCATGGTGATCGGCTCGCCATATGCGGGAAATCGAATATACGGATATCCATATATTTATCAACCCGCGAAAGCAGCCACGGTGAATAAACGTGTGGGAGCGAGCCTGCTCGCGAAGGCGGTGGGTCAGGCGAGGTTTGCGTATCAGATACACCGCTTTCGCGAGCAGGCTCGCTCCCACAGGGGGATTTGGATGCGCCAGGTTTAACCGCGTAAAAGCCCCTGCTCGGCCTCACACAACCCCACCACATAATCCCAGACCACTCGCAGCCGCACGGATTTGTGCAGCTCCCGGCGGGTGCTGATCCAGTAGCTGCGCTCGATGCTTTCATCCGGCAACAGTGCCACCAGATCCGGGTCGGACGCGGCCATGTAACACGGCAGCACGGCGATGCCCAATCCCGAGCGCGCCGCTTCCTGTTGGGCAATGACGCTGGTGCTGTGAAACACCACGCGCGGGCTGCGGCAGAAGCTGTTGAGGAACATCAGTTCCTGACTGAACAGCAGGTCGTCAACGTAACCGATCCACGCATGCCGGCCCAGGTCTTCACGGCTGTGCAGCGGCGGTGCGTTGTCGAGGTAGGTTTGGCTGGCATACAACGCGAGTCGATAGTCGGTGAGTTTGCGCGTGACCAGCATGTCGGCGGATGGCCGTTCGAGGTGGATGCTGATTTCCGCTTCGCGGTTGAGGATGCTGACAAAGCGCGGTACGGCAACCAGTTCCACTTCCAGCCCGGGATAGCGCTCGAACAGACCGATCATGCGACTGGCGAGGAATTTGATGCCAAGGCCTTCGGTGACGCCGACACGGATCTTGCCCAGCGGCGCGGTGGACTGGGTGATTTCTTCCTGCGCCAGCAGCGCGACGTTTTCCATCGCCTCGGCGTGCTTGAGCAGGGCCTCTCCCGCTGGGGTCATTTCATAGCCTTGGGCGTGCTGGACGAACAGCGCCGTGCCGAGGCTTTTCTCGATCGATTCAATATGCCGCGCCACTGTGGCATGGGTGGTGTTGAGCCGGCGCGCGGCGGTGAGCAGGCGGCCGCTGCGTTGCAGCTCGAGAAAAAAGCGCAGGTCGTTCCAGTCGAACATGGCAGGTCCTTGTCAGCTGTCGTCACTTCGGGCTGTTTGAAAACGCACAGCGGCTGCGCAAAAACTAACATTCTTTTAACGAAAGCTAACAACTAGAGTGTCCGACAATAAAAACAAAAAGCGAGGTCAGGGCATGCACACGTCCCTGGATGAATTCGACTACATCGTGGTCGGCGCCGGCCCCGCCGGTTGCTTGCTGGCCAACCGGCTCTCAGCGGATCCACAGCAACGGGTGTTGCTGCTCGAAGCTGGCGGACGCGACAACTACGCCTGGATTCATATTCCTGTGGGTTACCTGTTCTGCATCGGTAACCCGCGCACCGACTGGTGCTTCAAAACCGAACAACAACCGGGCCTCAATGGCCGCGCGCTGAGTTATCCGCGCGGCAAGGTGCTGGGCGGCTGTTCGTCGATCAACGGCATGATCTACATGCGCGGCCAGGCCGGCGACTATGACGGCTGGGCGGCAGCGGGCAATCCGGGCTGGGCCTGGAAAGACGTGCTGCCGCTGTTCAAACAGAGCGAAAACCACTTTGCCGGCGGCGCTGAATTTCATGGCGATCAGGGTGAATGGCGGGTCGAGCAGCAGCGCCTGTCGTGGCCGATTCTGGATGCCTTTCGCAGCGCTGCCGAGCAAAGCGGCATCGCCAGCATCAATGACTTCAACCAGGGCGACAACGAGGGCTGCGGCTACTTTCAGGTCAACCAGAAAGCCGGGGTGCGCTGGAACGCGGCCAAGGCCTTTTTGAAACCGCTGCGCAGCCGGGCGAACCTGACCGTGCTGACCGGCGTCGAGGTTGATCGTGTGTTGCTGGAGAATGGCCGCGCGGCGAAAGTCAGCGCGCAGCATGAAGGCCAGACCAGACAGTTCAAGGCGCGCAAGGAGATTGTCTTGTGCGCCGGCTCAGTCGGCTCGCCGAGCATTCTGCAGCGCTCCGGGATCGGTCCGCGGCCGCTGCTCGAACGCTTAGGGATAGGCGTCATTCATGAGCTGCCGGGCGTCGGCGGCAACCTGCAGGATCACCTGCAACTGCGCCTGATCTACAAGCTGGAAAACGCCCGTACCCTGAACCAGATCGCCGGCAGCGTGTGGGGCAAGATGGGCATGGGCCTGCGTTATCTGTACGACCGCAGCGGGCCGCTGTCGATGGCGCCGAGTCAGTTGGGCGCATTCGCCCGCTCCGGCCCCGAGCAAACCTCGGCGAACCTGCAATATCACGTGCAACCGCTGTCGCTGGAGCGCTTTGGCGAGCCGCTGCACAGCTTCCCGGCGTTCACCGCCTCGGTGTGTGACCTGCGCCCGCAGAGCCGGGGCCGCATCGAGATTCGCTCCGCCGATCCGCAAGCGGCGCCGCTGATCCAGCCCAATTACCTCAGCCATCCAGAAGATCTGCGCGTCGCCGCCGATGCGATTCGCCTGACTCGGCGCATCGTCAGCGCCCCTGCCCTGCAAGCGTTCAAACCGGTCGAATACCTGCCCGGCGACAGCTTGCAAAGCGAAGAACAATTGCATGAAGCGGCGGCGAAAATCGGCACGACGATTTTCCATCCGGTCGGCACCTGCCGCATGGGCAACGACGGTGACGCAGTGGTCGATGCGCAATTGCGCGTGCATGGCGTGCCGGGTCTGCGCGTTGCCGATGCGTCGATCATGCCGAGAATTACCTCGGGCAATACCTGTTCGCCTACGCTGATGATTGCCGAGAAGGCGGCACAACTGATTTTGTCCAGACCTGTAGATATTTCCCCTGTGGGAGCGAGCCTGCTCGCGAATGCGGTAGCTCACTCAGCCTAGGAGTTGACTGGCAAAAAGCTTTCGCGAGCAGGCTCGCTCCCACAGGAATTACCACCAGACTCAGGCATCGCGCATTACCGGACACGCAACACCAGTGGAACAACAAAAACAATCACTGTGAGGGATACCGATATGTCAGAACAAGTTCAGCCGCTGGACGCTGCGGGCAGCGCCGAGACCAGCAACGCCACGCAGAAAGTCATCTTCGCCTCGTCACTCGGGACGGTGTTCGAGTGGTATGACTTCTTCCTCTACGGCGCCCTAGCAGCAGTGATCAGCAAGCAGTTTTTTGCCGGGGTCAATGACACCACCGCGTTCATCTTCGCGCTGATGGCATTCGCCGCCGGCTTCATCGTTCGGCCGTTCGGTGCGCTGGTATTCGGCCGTCTGGGTGACATGATCGGACGCAAATACACCTTTCTGGCGACGATCATTCTGATGGGCGTGGCGACGTTCTGCGTCGGCCTGCTGCCGACCTACGCCAGCATCGGCATCGCCGCGCCGATCATTCTGGTGGTGCTGCGCATGCTTCAGGGCCTGGCGCTCGGTGGCGAATACGGTGGTGCGGCGACCTACGTGGCCGAGCACGCGCCCATCGGCAAACGCGGCTTCCACACCAGTTGGATTCAATCGACCGCGACCCTCGGCCTGCTGCTCTCGCTGCTGGTAGTGCTCGGTTGCCGCTACTTCACCGGCGACCAGTTTGAGGTGTGGGGCTGGCGCATTCCGTTCCTGCTGTCGATCGTGCTGCTGGGTATTTCCACCTGGATTCGCCTGAGCCTGCACGAGTCGCCGGCCTATCTGAAAATGAAGGAAGAAGGCAAAACCTCGAAGGCACCGATCCGCGAATCATTCGGCAAATGGGAAAACCTCAAAGTAGTGCTGATCGCGCTGTTCAGCATCAACGCCGGGCAAGCGGTGACCTTTTACGCTGCGCAGTTCTATGTGCTGTTCTTCCTCACCCAGTTCCTGAAAATGGACCCGGCGGTGGCCAACAGTCTGCTGATCATCAGCGTGGTGATCGGCGCGCCGTTCTTTATCTTTTTCGGCTGGCTGTCGGACAAGGTCGGACGCAAACCCGTGCTGATGCTCGGCCTGCTGCTGGCCACCGCGCTGTACTTCCCGATCTTCAAATCCCTGGCCCATTACGCCAACCCGGCAATCGATCAGGCCAGCCGTCAGGCGCCGATCACCGTCCTCGCCGACCCCGCCACTTGCACCTTCCAGTTCGATCCGGTGGGCAAGGCCAAATTCGACAGCCCCTGCGACAAGGTCAAGACCTTCCTGGTCAAACAAGGCCTGCCCTACTCCAGCGTCGCAGCACCTGCGGGCAGCGCCGTGCAAGTGAGTGTCGGTGACGTGAAGCTGGATGGTTTTGATGAGGCGGCACTGCGCGGCGCGATCACCCTCGCCGGCTACCCGCAACAAGCCGATATGCAGCAGATCAACAAACCGATGATCGTCGCCCTGATCGTCGCCCTGATCATCATCTCCGCCATGTGCTACGGCCCGCTGGCCGCGTTGATGGTCGAACTGTTCCCGACGCGCATTCGCTACACCTCGATGTCGCTGCCCTACCACATCGGCAACGGCTGGTTCGGCGGATTCCTGCCGACGGTGTCGTTCGCGCTGGTGGTGTACACCGGGGATATTTTCTACGGGCTGTGGTATCCGGTGCTGATCACCGGGGTGAGCCTGGTGGTGGGGATGATCTGTCTGCGTGAGACGAAGAATATCGATCTCGACAAGAACTGAAAAACCCGCTGACACAATGGCGAGGGAAGCGATTCTCTCGCCATTTTTTTGCTCAGGCGTCCGCCTTGATCACTTCGAATTTCACCTGGTCCGGATAAAACGCCACGTAGTCGCGGATCGGTGCGACGGAGACCTTCGGGTTTTCGTACGTCCACACCGCGTTGGCACCCTCATGTCCGGGCACTTGCAGGCTGAAATAGTTGGCGTCGCCCTTGTACGGGCAATAGCTGGTGTGGTCGGTGCGGGCGAAGTATTTTTCGTCGATGTCTTCGCGCGGGATGTAGTACACCGGCGGATAGTTGGCTTCGTTGAGGATCATCGCGTGAGAGGACGCGGCGACCTGGATGCCGTGGAACTTCACCAGCAGGCAGCCGGCAAGTTGTTCCAGGATGATCACGGGACTGGGGCTTTTCATGAGGTTCTCCTGAGCACAGCGAAGAGACCGGTTCAGGTATAGCTGATGGGCTCGGGTCTGGTTGAGATTGCAGCCGAACGGCGAAAATCTTTGGCAATGGTTTTATCTGTATATCCATACAGATAAAAGTTGCTCGCGCCGCAGACTCCAGCCATCCTGTGCGCTCCCACAAACCAACCAGCGATGGTAGCTATGCGGCTGTACCTCTGTGAAAAACCTTCCCAGGCCAAAGACATTGCGGCCGTGCTCGGCGCCAAACGGCGCGGCGACGGCTGCTGGTTGGGAACGGACGTCACAGTGACCTGGTGCATCGGCCACTTGCTTGAAACCGCGCCGCCGGATGCCTACGACGCGCGCTACAAGCGCTGGGTGCTGGCGGATCTGCCGATCATTCCCGACAAATGGAAAATGACCGTCAAGCCGCGCACCGCCAGCCAGTACAAAGCGGTGAAGCGTCTGCTTGGCGAGGCCAGCGAACTGATCATCGCCACCGACGCCGACCGTGAGGGCGAGATGATCGCCCGGGAACTGGTCGAGCACTGCCGCTATCGCGGGCCGATCCGCCGTTTGTGGCTGTCGGCACTCGACGAAGCGTCGATTCGCAAGGCACTGGGCGCGCTGAAGCCCGGAGCAGAAACGTTCAGCCTGTATCACTCGGCGCTGGGCCGTTCGCGGGCGGACTGGCTGATCGGCATGAACATGAGCCGGTTGTTCACCTTGCTGGGCCGTCAATCGGGTTATCAGGGCGTGTTGCCGGTAGGACGAGTACAGACGCCGACCCTGCGATTAGTGGTCGACCGCGACCGCAGTATTGCCGATTTCGTCCCCGTACCGTTCTGGGCAATCGATGTGGAACTGCTGCACAACGGCACAGCGTTTAGCGCGCAATGGCGCGCACCATCAGACGTTTGTGATGATCAGGATCGCTGCTTGAATCAGGCCTTGGCGCAGCTAGCGGCAGCGGCGATCAGCAGTGCAGACAGCGCACGGGTGATCAAGCTGAAAACCGAGCGCATGCGCGAAGTCGCGCCCCTGCCCTTCGATCTCGGCACCTTGCAGGAAGTCTGCTCGAAAAAGCTTGGCCTTGGCGCGCAGGAGACCCTCGACATCGCCCAGGCCCTTTACGAAACCTACAAAGTCATCACCTATCCGCGCAGTGATTGCGGCTTTCTGCCGTTGAGCCAACACAGTGAGGCGCCATCGATCCTCACCGCATTGCGTCAGGCCGATCCGAGCCTTGAAGTGTTGCAGGGTTTTCTCGAACCGCAGCGGCGCTCGCGAGCCTGGAATGACACCAAGGTCAGCGCTCACCACGGCATCATCCCCACCATCGCCGCGAAGAACCTCGAACGTCTGACCGGCAAGCATCGCGCGGTGTACACGCTGATTCGCGCGCGCTACCTGGCGCAGTTCCTGCCCAATCACGAATATGATCGCACTCAGGCTGATTTCGACTGCAACGGGCAGGCGTTGCGCGCGGTCGGCAAGCAGATCATCGAACCAGGCTGGAAGCGCGCATTGCCCGAAGCACTGGCACCGGCCAGGGGCCGCGAAGCACCAGCACCGCAAACCTTGCCGACCCTCAGCCAGGGCGTCGAATGCGCTGTGGCAAAGGTGAATCTCAAGGATCTTTGGACGCAACCGCCAAAACCCTACACCGAAGGCGATCTGATCAAGGCGATGAAGAACGTCGCCAAACTGGTCGAGGACCCGCTGCTCAAACAGAAACTCAAGGACACCACCGGCATCGGCACCGAAGCCACCCGCGCGTCGATCATTCAGGGTTTGCTTGATCGCGGATATCTGGTGAAAAACGGCAAGGCGCTGGCGGCGACACCTGCGGCGTTCAGCCTGATCGATGCAGTGCCGCGCGCGATCGCCGATCCTGGCACTACGGCGATCTGGGAACAGGCGCTGGACATGGTGCAGAGCGGCGAGATGAGTCTGGAAGAATTCGTCACCAAACAGGCCGCGTGGATGAGCAAGCAGGTCAGCCGCTGCTCCGCCCTCAGCCTGACCATCAGCGGCCCGCCGCCTGCCGGCAAGGCCGCAGCGCCGTGGAAGAAAAAGCGTAAGTCGACGGCTAGCAAAGCCGCCGGTACACGCAAACGCACGGCGCGTCCGACGACTCGCTGAATCCCTTGAGGTTCCCTTCTCTACGTTGCTGAAAAGGATCTTTTCTCATTCCAAAACAGCTTTGTCCGACAATATGTAGTGCTTGAAAATAATCACTACAAAACCGTTGACGGCATCGTTTTGCTTTTGCATGATGAAGACGTTCCCCGATCGGGAGCACTGGTAACACGCTTGAGCAAACTCGTCTGACCGCCGAGTTGTTTTTTCCGGATACACGCTGCCCACAAGGCAGATTGAAGAAGCTGACCTGGCCTGAACGTCCAGTACAAGGACGAGAAGCGCTGGCGAAAATTCTCAAGACGCCTTGTGGCCGACACTGGATTGTCGTCAAGGAGCCTCCCGGTTTTCGCTGCTTCTCCTCGTTGTGACGCTATTGCGTAGCAGTTATTCAACACGACTACATGCAACAGATGCATGACCCCGTACTTCATACGGGCGAGTGCTGACGTCCTGGTTTCGGTGCCAGGGATCAACTAACCGATGGGCTACCTGTATTAGCGAATCAACTTTGAAAGATCACCAGACTGGTCAAGGGGTATAACAATGAATCTGAACAATCAACCCACCATCGAAGAACTGGCTCGTATGTTCGCGGCGCAGAAAGACAGCCACGACAGCCATATTCTCTGGATCAGCAAGTCGGGCCAGGTACACATCGACTGCCTGTCGCCCCATGCTGGCGAGGAAGAGTTCGACCGCAACCACCAGAACCTGCTGGCCCGCCTGAAGATGTACCGCCGCGGCCACGGTTATGTCGGCAAGAAGGCTGCGGCCGACAAGGACTTCATTGGCAGTGTGCTGCAGACGCTGAAACAGGCGTGGGATTCGATGCAGAATCAGAATGAAGTTCGGGTGATTGATCGGTTGTATTGAGTTGTAGGTTATTTAACTAAGGGCCTGCTTCCGATTGGGAGCAGGCCCTTTGTTGTTCTTTTGAGTTTTGCGGCGTGAGTGCCCCCGTCGCCCCTCACCCCAGCCCTCTCCCGAGGGAGAGGGAGCCGACCGAGTTGCCTCAGCTCAACCGTAGACCTGAATGACCGTGGCGATTATGAGTCAACGAAGCTCGTTCAGGTCGGAGTAACTTGACCAAACACCTCGGTCAGTCCCCTCTCCCTCTGGGAGAGGGTTAGGGTGAGGGGCTTTTCATGCCGAGCACCAGCTCCACAAACGCCAACGCCGCCGCACTGTGATAATTATTTCTGCGCCGCAACAACGCCGCGCCACGCTGTGGCGCCTCGCCTTCGACCCGCAAGCGGCGCAACGCGCGGTCTTCGCTGGCAATCGCCTCGGGCAGCATGGTCGCCAGCGGCGCATGCCGCACCACTTCCAGCAACGTACTCACCGAATTCACTTCAATCCGCACCTGCGGCGTAATCCCGTGCTCACGGAAATACTCATCCACCAATAACCGCGTAATGAAGCCCGGCGCCAGCAAGGCGAAGTCCATTGAAGCCAATTCCGTCGACGTCAACACCGAAGGGCTGTCATAGAGCGGATGCCCAGGCCCGACCATGATCCCCAGCGTCTCGGTAAACGCCGGTATGCATTCGATATCGGCATTGCGCACCGGCGTAAACGCGATCGCGACATCCAGCGAGTCATCCGCCAGCCCGGCCTCGATGTCGTCCATCGACAACTCGAAGATCTCCAGACGAATCCCGGGAAACCGTGCCCCGTAGTCGCGCACCAGTGGCCCGACCAGATACGCCATGAACGTCGGCGTCATCGCCAGGCGCAGCGTGCCGCGGGACAAGTCCTTCACGTCGTGCAAGGCGCGCTGCCCGGCCTCCAGCTCCACCAGCACGCGCCGCGCGCACTCGATGTAAGCCACGCCGGCATCCGTCGGCTTCACCGTGCGCGAGGTGCGATCGAACAGGCTCACGCCGAGGGTTTGTTCCAGTTGCCGAATCTGTTGCGACAGGGTCGGCTGCGACACATGCAGCGCTTCGGCGGCGCGGGTGAAGCCGCCGTGATCGGCAACGGCGAGCAAATAACGCAAATGTCGCAACAGCATGAGGACACCATCTATAGGCAGGGCTTATGCGAAGCATTGTATATCGGTCTTGGACGCTATGAATCGACCGGCGCAACATTGCTTCCACACACAGCAAGCCAACCCCTGAAAGGAGTGACACCATGCAACAGTCCCACGCCTACAACGACAACAGCCTGGCCCTGACCACCCGCGTTCTCGACGCCAAGGCGAAAAAAGATCTGTCGTGGCAGGATCTGGCTGACGGCACCGGCCTCAGCCTGGCCTACGTCACCGCCGCCCTGCTCGGCCAGCATCCGCTGCCGGAAAACGCTGCTCAAGTGGTCGGCGACAAGCTTGACCTCAGCGCAGATGACGTCGCCGCTCTGCAGATCATTCCTTTGCGCGGCAGCCTCAGCGGCGTGCCAACCGATCCGACCATCTACCGTTTTTACGAAATGATCCAGATCTACGGCACCACGCTGAAAGCGCTGGTTCATGAACAGTTCGGTGACGGCATCATCAGTGCGATCAACTTCAAACTGGACATCAAGAAAGTCGAAGACCCGGAAGGCGGCTCCCGCGCCGTGGTAACCCTCGACGGCAAGTTCCTGCCGCTGCGTCCGTTCTGATACGCCCGGCCCGCACCCTGCGTGCGGGCCATCTCATTTCTGTCACGAGGACATGCCATGAAAGCCCTGATCGACGGCTTCCTGAAATTCCAGAACGAAGCCTTCCCGCAACGCAGCGAACTGTTCAAACATCTGGCCACGACTCAGCAACCCGGCACGCTGTTCATCACCTGTTCCGACAGCCGTGTAGTGCCTGAGCTGCTGACCCAGCAAGAGCCCGGCGAACTGTTCGTGATCCGTAACGCCGGCAATATCGTGCCCTCCTACAGCCCGCATCCGGGCGGGGTCTCGGCGACGGTGGAGTATGCGGTGGCGGTACTGGGGGTGACCGATATCGTGATTTGCGGCCACTCCGATTGCGGCGCAATGACGGCGATTGCCCAGTGCAAATGCATGGATCACCTGCCCGCCGTCAGCGGCTGGTTGCAGCATGCCGAGTCGGCGAAGGTGATGAACGAAGCGCGCGTGCATGGCAGCGACGCGGCGAAATTGAGTTCGATGGTGCGCGAGAATGTGATCGCGCAACTGGCGAATATCCAGACCCACCCGAGTGTGCGCCTGGCCCAGGAGCAAGGGCGGCTGAATCTGCATGGCTGGGTGTATGACATCGAGACCGGCTCGATCGACGCGCTCTCTTCCGATCGCCGCACCTTTGTGCCGCTGGTCGAGCAACCTGAGACTTGCGCGATCAGCGCGCAAGCCAGCCACGCTGCCTGACTCCCCACCGTGATCGTTCCCACGCTCTGCGTGGGAATGCCTCAAGGGACGCTCTGCGTCCAGTGACGCGGAGCGTCACGGGCTGCATTCCCACGCGGAGC
>NZ_RCNZ01000113.1:0-32481 GCF_004307525.1 Pseudomonas sp. Sample_21
ATACCAGACGCCGAGCAGGGCCAGCAGCACCGGCATGTTCTGTTCGAACGGCGCGGTCTGGAAATGCTGGTCCATGGTGTAGGCACCGGACAGCAGTTCCTTGAAGTTGGACATGCCGATGGCCAGCGCAATCGGCAAACCGATCGCCGACCACAGCGAGTAGCGCCCGCCGACCCAGTCCCACATCGGGAAGATGTTTTCTTCGCGAATCCCGAAAGCCACAGCGGCGGCGTTGTTGCTCGACACAGCGATGAAGTGGCGATACAGCTCGGCTTCCGAGCCGCCCTGCGCCAGGTACCAGGCGCGTGCGGCCTGCGCGTTTTTCAACGTTTCGAGGGTGTTGAACGACTTCGACGAAACGATGAACAGCGTGGTCTCGGCGCGCAGTTTCTGCGTCAGCTCGTGGAATTCGCTGCCGTCGATGTTTGCCAGATAGTGGCAACGTACGCCTTTCTGCGCGTAGGACAGCAGTGCTTCGGAGACCAGCTCAGGACCGAGGAACGAACCACCGATGCCGATGTTGACCACGTCAGTGATCGGCTTCTCGGTGTAGCCACGCCACAAGCCATCGTGGATGCGGCCGACCAGATCGGTGATCTGGTTCAGCACCTTGTGCACTTCCGGCATCACGTTGACGCCGTTGACCGACAATTTGTCGCCGACCGGGCGGCGCAGGGCGGTGTGCAGTGCCGGGCGGCCTTCGGAGGCGTTGACGATTTCGCCGTCGAACAGCGCTTTGATCGCGCCCTTCAGATCGACTTCATTGGCCAGGCCCACGAGCAGGTTGCGGGTCTCGGCGTTGATCAAATTCTTCGAATAGTCGAGAAACAGACCGCAGCTGCTGAGGGTGAACTGATTGAAACGCTGCGGATCGGCGTTGAAGGCTTCGCGCATGCTGAAATCCTGCATGGCTTGGCGGTGATCTTTCAACGCTTGCCAGGCGGGCAGAGCGGTAACGTCGTGAGGAGTGCGGTAGTACGCCATCGCTGCGGTTTTCCTTTTTACTTGAACGGCCTTTTGAACACGGTACAGATCAACCACGGTTTTTTAGCGCATGGGATCAACTGCGTCGACACGAGATCTGGACACAGGGCGAATACAGTAAACCTCGCGCTGCGTTCTGTCTTGACTTTGTCTGACCAGATCCCTGTACTTTTTTAACATCCGCAGAGGAATCTGGCCGACAAACGGAGGTGCCCGGAACACTTTCGCCCAACCGGCATGCGCCGAAAACACCTGTGGGAGCGAGCTTGCTCGCGAAGGCGGCGTGTCAGGCAACTTATAAGTCGCTGATACACCGCCTTCGCGAGCAAGCTCGCTCCCACAGGGAAATTCGTTGCTGCTTAAATCGGGCTATCGAGATTCAGGTGCAGGTTGTCGATCAGCCGCGTGGTGCCGAGGAACGCCGCTGCCAGAATCACCAGATCGCGATCCTCCGCCGTCGCCGGACGCAAGGTCAGGCCATGGCGGATTTCCAGATAGTCCGGACGCAGCCCCGCCGCTTCCAGCACCTGCAGCTGTGCAGCAATCAGCGCCGGGTAATCGCGCTCACCTTGTTTGATCGCTTCGGCAATGCTGCTCAGCACGCGATAGACCACCGGTGCCACGGCGCGCTGGTCTTCATTGAGGAAGCCGTTGCGCGACGACAGTGCCAAGCCATCCGCTGCACGCACGGTCGGCTCGCCGATGATCTGGATCGGCATGTTCAGGTCATGCACCAGTGCGCGGATCACCGCCAGTTGCTGGTAATCCTTCTGGCCGAAGATCGCCAGATCCGGCTGGACCATGTTGAACAGCTTGCTGACCACCGTCGCCACACCTTCAAAGTGCCCCGGACGGCTGGCACCACACAGGCCTTCGGACAATTGCGGCACGCTGACCCGGGTTTGTACGGCCATGCCGTCCGGGTACATCTCTTCAACCGTCGGCGCAAACAGCAGGTCGCAACCGGCTTCGAGAAGCTTTTCCTGATCGGCGGCGAGGGTGCGCGGGTATTTGTCGAGGTCTTCGCCGGCGCCGAATTGCAGCGGGTTGACGAAAATACTCGCGACGACGAAATCGACTCGCTGGGTAGCTTTGGTGATCAATGCGACGTGGCCGCTGTGCAGGTTGCCCATGGTCGGCACGAAGCCGATGCGCTTGCCTTCACTGCGCGCGCGGGCGACGGCGGCGCGCAGTTCGCGTACGGTTTTGACGGTGTTCATGCAGAGAATCCATGTTCGATGCCGGGGAACGTGGTGGCTTTGACTTCGCTGACGTAAGCCTTCAGCGCGGACTGGATGCTGTCCTGACCTTGCATGAAGTTTTTGACGAATTTGGGTACGCGGCCGGTGATCGACAGGCCGAGCATGTCGTGCAATACCAGCACTTGGCCGTCGGTGGCGTTGCCGGCACCGATACCGATCACCGGAATGCTCACGGCCTGGCTGATTTCTGCTGCCAGTTCGCTCGGCACGCACTCGAGCAACAGCATGGCCGCACCGGCCTGCTCCAGCGCGATCGCATCGGCACGCATCTGCCGCGCCTGATTCTCGTTGCGGCCCTGCACTTTATAGCCACCGAGAATGTTCACTGCTTGCGGGGTCAGGCCCATGTGCGCGCACACCGGCACACCGCGCTCGGCGAGCAGACGGATCGACTCCGCCAGCCACAGCTGACCTTCGACCTTGACCATGTGCGCGCCGGCCTGCATCAGCATGGCGCTGTTGGTCATGGTCTGTTCGAGGGTGGCGTTGGCCATGAACGGCAGGTCGGCGAGGATCAGGGCATCGCCATTGCCACGCTTGACGCTGGCGACGTGATAGGCCATTTCCGCCGTGGTCACCGGCAGGGTGCTGTCATGACCCTGCAGAACCATGCCGAGGGAGTCGCCGACCAGCAGCACTTCGACACCGGCCTCGTTGCAGGCGTGGGCGAAGGTCGCGTCATAGCAGGTCAGCATGGTGATTTTTTCACCTTTCTGCTTGAGGCTCTGGAGCGTGGTCAGGGTGATGGCTGGCATGTAAAAAATCCTCGTTCAGGCGCTCTGGAAACTGCTGCGAGTCACGCGCGTGATTCTTCATCTACTCAGGCGCACGGTCTTGTGTCGTGCTTTGAAAGGCCTGGATTGCGCCCGTTCATACCGGGTTGGCGGCAGCGGGACGCCTATAGTCGTGATGAGCCAACAGGAAGTCAATTGCGTGTGTTACCGCATTGTTACGCGGGCGGTGTTACCGGCGTTACTGATGCGATTCAGCGGCGCGGCGGGCCTGATTCGGGGGATTTTTGTCTGACAAAAACTGGAGATTGGCAGGTGACCTGTGGCGAGGGGATTTATCCCCGTTGGACTGCGAAGCAGGCCCAAATCTGAACTAGCTGTACACAACATGGGGCCGCTCCGCGACCCAACGGGGATAAATCCCCTCGCCACATAACCACATTTCACAGCAGATTTTTGTCAGGGCTGGGAGAAGCATTCAAGGCCGACGAACGGGCAGGCGGCCAGCAGGTCTGTCAGCGTGCGGCCATCGGCGAGACGCAGATCCTGCGGTGCCAGTTCAGCGAGGGGATAAAGAACGAACGCCCGCTCTTGGATCTGGTAATGCGGGACCTTCAGCCGTGGCTCATCGATCAGGCGATCGCCGAACAGCAGAATATCCAGATCCAGCGTGCGAGGCCCCCAGCGCTCAAGACGCTCGCGGCCCTGAGCGTTTTCGATCGCTTGCAAGGCGTCGAGCAGCTCGATCGGTGCGAGCGAACTGTCGAGGGCGGCGACGGCGTTGGTGTAACGCGGCTGGTCCGGCAGCAGCGAATCGCTTTGATAAAAGGCTGACACGCCGGCAAGACTTGTTTGCGGCAATTGGCCCAGCGCCGCGATGGCGCTGCGCAACTGGTCGGCCGGGTCAGCGAGGTTGCTGCCCAGGCCGATGTAGATGCGTTCCATCGCTTACTCGCCCGTCGCGCTCGAAGCACCGGCGCGCTTGCGCTTGGAACCGCCGCTGCGGCGCCGTTTGCGTGGCGCGCCGCTGGCATCGTCACCCTTGCCGCTGAGGTCGCGGATCATGTCGCGACGCTCGCTGTCGTTGGCGTCCTGATAATCGGTCCACCATTCGCCGAGGCCATCGGTCTCCTCACCGGCGCTTTCACGCAGCAGGAGGAAATCGTAACCGGCACGGAAGCGCGGGTTGTCCAGCAACAGATCGGCGCGTTTGCCACTGCGCCGTGGCAGGCGTTCCTGCATGTCCCAGATTTCGCGGATCGGCATGGTGAAGCGCTTCGGAATCGCGATGCGCTGGCACTGCTCGGCAATCAGTTCGTGAGCGGCTTCCTGCATCGCCGGAATCGGCGGCATGCCACGTTCCTGCAGACGCAACACTCGCGCCGGCAGCGCCGGCCAGAGCAGGGCGGCAAAGAGGAACGCCGGGGTCACCGGTTTGTTCTGCTTGATGCGCAGGTCGGTGTTGGTCAGTGCTTCGCTGATCAGCGTGTGGGTGTATTCCGGATTGTATTCCAGCGCCTCGGCACTGGCCGGGAACAGCGGGGCGAACAGTTGCAGATCAACCAGCATTTCAAAGGTGATCGCGCCGTGCCCGGACAGGAACAGCTTGAGCACTTCTTCGAACAGTCGCGCCGACGGAATCTCGCGCAGCATCGGCGCCAGCTCACGGATCGGCTGCACGGTGTGCTTCTCGATGCCGAAGTTGAGCTTGGCGGCGAAACGCACGGCCCGCAGCATGCGCACCGGGTCTTCCTGGTAACGCTGCTTCGGGTCGCCGATCAGGCGGATCAGGTGATTGCGGATGTCGTGCACGCCATTGGCGTAATCGAGAATGCGCTCGCTGACCGGGTCGTAATACAGGGCGTTGATGGTGAAGTCGCGACGTTGCGCGTCTTCTTCCAGGGTGCCGTAGACGTTGTCGCGCAGAATGCGCCCGCTCTCGTTGCGCGAAGACTGGTTGCTGTCTTCGTCGTCTTCGTTGACCGGGTGATTGGCGCGGAAGGTCGCGACTTCAATGATTTCGCGACCGAAATGGATGTGCACCAGCTTGAACCGGCGGCCGATGATTCGCGCATTGCGGAATTCGGCCCGCACCTGCTCGGGGGTGGCGCTGGTGGCGACGTCGAAGTCCTTGGGCGTGATGCCCAGCAGCATGTCACGCACGCAACCACCGACCAGATAAGCCTGGTAACCGGCACCTTGCAGGCGTTCGACGATATTCACCGCATAGCGGCTGAACTGCGTTTTCTGCAGCGAATGTTGGCCGCTGTTGAGCACTTCAGGGGTGCTGCGGATGTGTTGCGTACGACGCACGGGAGTTCGGAATGACTGGAACAGCTTCTTCAGCATGGGATGCACTGTTTGAAGGAATGTTCGGCCATACCAAAAGAATGACCGCATGATGGGCGCAGATTCTAGCATTTAGTCGGGGGATGGTGTAGGACGCGGCAGATATGAGCTGCAAGCCCCAAGCTACAAGGGTCGAGCGAGGAAAACGGGGGGATTTCACGGAAGGGAGAAACTACAAGGGGAGCCGAAGCTCCCCAAGAAGTAGTTGCGTGCTCTTTTTATTATTGATTCGGGCTTCTTGTTTTTGTTGGGTGCCCTCGCCACGAAGTGTTTCCTTCGTGACCCTCCCAATCGGGAGCCAAGAGCAAACGGATTGCTTTGGTCGCTGAATTGCAGTGATCTGTCGATCCAACCAGTACAGGCTCTGTCTTAGGACAGTTTTTGTTGTTCTCGGCCTGGTCGTGGGGCAAGCCCCAAATACAACGCCTCTCCAAAAGAATCAGTTAGCTGCGCCTCTCGCCGTCTTGTTTTTATTGTGCGTGAGTCGATTCGTCTTATTTTTATTGTCTTGTGCATTGCTTGTTATTGTTCTTGTACCAAACATATAGCAGGGTGCGTGCCAACTTTTGTCTCGCCCAGTAAAACAAGGGGTTAGGTCGATATAACCGTTTTGCAGGGGCGAAAAAAAGCCGGGGTTTCGTTACCGATAACCCCGGCTTCTGTTACGTGAATCGACTGCGGTAACAGTTTTTTCACATTGTCATGCGTTACCCGCGCACGCGGTGGGTAACGCTCAGCTCTCGCTGGCGACCCCGGTCTTGCGCCGTGGAATGCCCAGACGCTGGCGGCGTTCCCACAGGCATTTGCGGCTGACGCCCAGTTTGCGTGCCAGTTCGGTCTCGGTCATGTGGTCCTGATGCTCGAGGACGAAGTGCTGGAAGTAATCCTCCAGCGACAGATCCTCGGTCGGCTCATGGCTGCTGTTGCTGGCGTTACCGCCGGTTTGCGGCGGCAGACCGATGAACTCGTCGTCTTCCAGATCGCTCAGCTCGATGTCGATGCCCAGCAGGTCGGCCGAGATCTCCGGGCTTTCGCTGAGAATCACCGCGCGCTCGACGGCGTTTTCCAGCTCACGCACGTTACCCGGCCAGGAATAGTGCCGGATCGCCTGTTCGGCATCGGCGGCGAATTTCAGGTCGGTGCGATTGATCCGCGCGCTCTGGCGAGCGAGGAAGGCATTGGCGATTTCGTTGACGTCGGCGCCACGCTCGCGCAAAGGCGGCAGCTTCAGGGCAATCACGTGCAGACGGTAATAAAGGTCTTCACGGAACTGGCCGATTTTCGCCAGGCTCTTCAGATCGCGGTGAGTTGCAGCGATCAGGCGCACATCGACTTTCTGTGACTGCACCGAACCTACGCGGCGAATTTCGCCCTCCTGCAGAACCCGCAGCAAGCGAGCCTGGGCTTCGAGGGGCAGTTCGCCGATCTCATCGAGAAACAAGGTGCCGCCGTCCGCCGCTTCAACCAGACCGGCACGACCGGCGCTGGCGCCGGTGAACGCGCCTTTCTCGTGGCCGAACAGTTCTGATTCGATCAGGCTTTCCGGAATCGCCGCGCAGTTCACCGAAATCATCGGCGCCTTGGCGCGTTTCGACAGATTGTGCAGGGCGCGGGCCACCAGTTCCTTACCGGTACCGGACTCACCCTGAATCAACACGTTGGAATCGGTTGGCGCGACTTTGCGGATCTTGCTGTACAGGTCCTGCATCGGTGGGCAGGAGCCGATGATGCCAATTTCACCATTGCTGTTATCCACAGCAGCTTTGCCATTGCCAGCGGCAGGCTTGCTCGCCGTAGCTTCGCCGGCAGCCGGCGCCGACTGGCGATCGCGCAGGATCCGCGCAACCGCCTGGAGCATTTCATCGTGGTCGAACGGCTTGGCGATGTAATCGACCGCGCCCATTTTCATCGAGTCGACCGCCGAGCGCAGGCTGGCGTAACTGGTCATGATCAGCACCGGTGTGCCCTGGCCGAGCTTGATCAGCTCGGTGCCCGGAGCGCCCGGCAGGCGCAGGTCGCTGACGATCAGATCGAACGTAGGAATGGTGAAGCGTTCTTGTGCTTCCTGCACTGATCCGGCTTCGCTGACCTGGTACTGGTTGCGTTCCAGCAGGCGGCGCAAGGCGGAGCGGATAATGGTTTCGTCTTCGACGATCAAAATGTGCGGCATTGATTCGATACTCTCGACGGTCTCAGTTCACAGCGGACGTCGCTTCGACATGACGCGGTAAGGTCACCCGGATACGGGTGCCGCGTTGGCTTTGTACATCAGCCGGGCTGTCGATGGTGATTTGTCCATAATGCTCTTCAACGATGGAATAGACCAGTGCAAGGCCCAGACCGGTGCCTTCACCCGGATCCTTGGTGGTGAAGAAAGGTTCGAACAATCGGTCCATGATGCTCGACGGAATGCCACTGCCTTCGTCTTCGACGATCAGATCGACCGTGTGTTCGCCGGCTTCGCTCTTGACCCGTACCGCACTGTGCGGCGGCGAGGCGTCGCGGGCGTTGGAGAGCAGATTGATCAGCACCTGGGCGAGCCGTTGCGGGTCGCCTTCGACCCAATGATCGGGATCGCACAGGTTGTAGAACTGCACTTCGAAATTACGCCGGTTCAGCGCCAGCAGGCCAATGGCGTCCTGCGCGACTTCGGCCAGACACACTGGTTCGTCGTTGTGCTGATGGCTGCCGGCATGGGCGAAGCTCATCAGCGACTGGACGATGCGCGAGACGCGTTTGGTCTGCTCGAGAATCTGCCCGCTGATTTCCGTCAGCTCGCCGTCGTCTTCGCGCTCTTCGCGCAGGTTCTGCGCCAGGCAGGCGATGCCGGTGATCGGGTTGCCGATTTCGTGGGCCACACCCGCTGCGAGTCGACCGATGCTGGCCAGCCGTTCGGAATGCACCAGTTTATCTTCGAGCATCTGCGTTTCGGTCAGATCCTCGACCAGTAACACCAGGCCACTGTTACCCGGGGCCAACGGCTCGTCGATTGCCGCTTTGTGCAGATTCAGCCAGCGGGTCTGACCATCGAGGGCCAGATGCTGTTTGTGCAAATGCTCGTCGGGCAGGTTGATAAAGCCTTGCAGCAGTTCTTTCCACGGGTTGGCGATGGTGCTCAAGCGAGAACCGACCACTCGCTGTGCGGCGATGCCGGTCAGCTCTTCCATCGCCTTGTTCCACATCAGGATCTCCTGATCCTTGGCCAGCGAGCAGACGCCCATCGGCAGTTCCTGCAAGGTCTGGCGGTGGTAGCGGCGCAGGGCATCGAGCTCGGCGGCCAGGCCGGTGAGGCGCGAGTGGTAATCCTCGAGACGGCTTTCAATGAAGTGAATGTCTTCGGTGACGTAGTTTTCGCCGCCAGCCTTATAGGGCAGGAAGGTTTCCACCATATCTTGCGCAACGCTCGGGCCCATCAGGCCGGACAGGTTGGCCTCGATGCGGTCGCGCAACCGGCGCAAGGCATACGGCCGGCGTTCATCGAAGGGCAGATACAAGTCGCGCAGCGCTTGCTCGACTTCTTTCTGCGCAGCCTTGGCACCTAGCGGCTTGGCCAGCTGCGTGGCGAATTCCTGCGGCGAGGCGGCGTGCAGTTCGCGGCGTTGCGGGCGCCGCACGTTGTCCACTGCACAGGCTTCGGCGGCGCTGGCTTCTTCCGGGCTGGCGTTGGTGAACAGCGAGATCAAAGTGAACATCAGCACGTTGGCCGCCAGCGAGGCGATGGCCGCCATGTGCCAACTGGTGTCGTCGAGCACGTAGATCATGTTCAGCAGCGGGATATAGAAGCCCTGCAGATTGCCGACCAGCGGCAGCAGCATGGTCACCACCCAGACCGTGATCCCCGCCAGCAGACCGGCAATGAAGCCGCGGCGGTTGGCGGTGGGCCAGTACAACACCGACAACACCCCGGGCAGAAATTGCAGGGTCGCCACGAACGCGACGATGCCGAGGTTGGCCAGATCCTGCTCGACGCCGAGCATCAGGTAGAAGCCGAAGCCGGCCATGATGATCGCCACGATCAGCGCCCGACGGGTCCATTTCAGCCAGCGGTAGATATTGCCTTCGGCCGGCGGTTGATAAAGCGGCAGCACCAGATGGTTCAGCGCCATGCCCGACAGGGCCAGGGTGGTGACGATGATCAGGCCACTGGCGGCGGACAGGCCACCGACATAGGCGAGCAAAGCCAGCGGTTTGCTGTTGGCGGCAATGCCGATGCCGAGGGTGAAATATTCCGGGTCGGTGGTGGCGCCGAGTTTCAGCCCGGCCCAGAGAATCAGCGGTACGGCAAGACTCATCAACAGCAGAAACAACGGCAGGCCCCAACTGGCGCTGACCAGCGAGCGCGGGTTGAGGTTTTCCGTAAAGGTCATGTGATACATGTGCGGCATCACGATCGCCGAGGCAAAGAACACCAGCAGCAGCGTGCGCCACGGACCTTCCTGCAACGGCGTGTGCAGGGCGGCGAGGGCGGTCTGGTTTTGCAGCAGCCACAGTTCGAGCTGTTGCGGGCCGTCGAACACACCATACAGCGCGTACAGGCCAACGCCGCCGAGAGCGATCAGTTTGATGATTGATTCGAAGGCAATCGCGAACACCAGCCCTTCATGTTTCTCGCGCGTGGCGATGTGCCGGGAACCGAAGAAAATCGTGAACAGAATGATCAGCGCACAGAACGCCAGCGCCACGCGGCTCTGCACACGTTCGCCGGTGAGAATGCCGATCGAGTCGGCCACGGCCTGAATCTGCAAGGCAAGCAATGGCAAGACGCCAATCAGCATGAAAATCGTGGTCAGCGCACCGGCCCAGGTGCTGCGAAAGCGGAAGGCAAACAGATCGGCCAGCGACGACAGTTGATAGGTGCGGGTGATCTTCAGGATCGGATAGAGCAGCACCGGCGCCAGCAGGAATGCACCGGACACGCCGAGATAACTGGACAGAAAGCCGTAACCGTACTGATAGGCCAGGCCCACCGTGCCGTAGAACGCCCAGGCACTGGCGTAAACCCCCAGCGACAGGGTGTAGGTCAACGGGTGGCGAATGATCGCGCGCGGGATCATGCCCCGTTCGCTGACCCAGGCAACGCCGAACAACGCCGCCAGGTACGCGGCGCTGATCAGGATCATCTGGGTCAGGCTAAAGCTCATCGGCATCTTTTTGGCTCTGCAGGATGAAGGTCACGACAATCAGGATCAGCCAGAGCAGATAAGGGCGATACCAGGCGCCCGTCGCGTCGATCCACCAATCCATGATGGCGGGGGAGAACAGGTAGATCCCGACGACCAGAAGCAGGACCAAGCGATAGATGTACATCCCGGCCTCTCTTTTTTATGCGCGTGCCCGAAAACGTGCGGCGATGGTAACGGATGGGCGCGCGACTGCAAGTGTCGTCATTGAAGTTGCGCTTCGGGCAGGGTCAGTGTGCGCGGGATCCCGTCGGCATCCCAATGCGCGCTGCCCCAGGCCAGCAGTTCGCCCGGCGAAGCGTGAGCCAGTTCGGTGCCGGGATTCTGCCCCAGCGCGCGCAAGGCCCGCAGCAGCAACGGCGTGGCCTGATCGGCTTCGAGCGGCGGCGAGCGGTAGGACTTGCCGAGTTTGTTGCCGTCCGGCTGGGTGATCAGCGGCAAGTGCAGATAACGCGGCTGTTTCAGACCGAGCAGTTCTTGCAGGTTCAGCTGACGCGGCGTCGAATCGAGCAGATCGGCGCCACGCACAATATCGGTAATGCCTTGCCAGGCGTCATCGAGTACCACCGCGAGTTGATAGGCGTAGAGACCATCGCGCCGACGGATGACGAAGTCGCCTACGTCGCGGCCCAGGTGCTGGCGGTATTCGCCCTGCACGCGATCGATGAAGTGGTATTCCAGCTCCGGCACGCGCAGGCGGATCGCGGCGTCGTGCTGTTCATGTCCGGCATTGCGGCAAAACCCCGGATAAATCCCGTGATAGGGCTCCAGTTGTTTGCGCGAGCAGGTGCAGGCATAGGCCAGGCCATGATTGAACAGGCTGTCGAGCACTTCGGCATAAGCCGCGTGTCGATCACTTTGGCGGACCATTTCGCCGTCCCATTCGAAACCGTAGCTTTCCAGCGCCTTGAGAATCGCCGCTTGTGCACCGGGCTCTTCGCGCGGCGGATCGAGATCTTCCATGCGCACCAGCCAGCGCCCACCGACGGAGCGGGCGTCGAGGTAAGACGCCAACGCAGCGACCAGCGAACCGAAGTGCAGGTGGCCACTGGGGGTGGGGGCGAAGCGGCCGATGTAGGCGGGGGATTTGGCAGTCATGGAGGCGATAAAGGCTATTCAGAATTTGAGCAGGTTACCTCTGTGGGAGCGAGCCTGCTCGCGAAAGCGCTGGGTCAGGCAATAATGAGCTGTCTGAAGGGACGCTTTCGCGAGCAGGCTCGCTCCCACAGGTTCCGTGGGCAAAACACAGAAACAAAAACGGAGCGTTCGCACGCTCCGTTTTTCGTTCAGGTCGAGATTACTTGCCGACCTGCTTTTCCTTGATTTCCGCCAGGGTCTTGCAGTCGATGCACAGATCCGCTGTCGGACGGGCTTCGAGGCGCTTGACGCCAATCTCGATGCCGCAGGACTCGCACCAGCCGTACTCTTCGTCTTCGATCAGTTGCAGCGTCTTGTCGATTTTCTTGATCAGCTTGCGCTCGCGGTCGCGGGCGCGCAGTTCGAGGGCGAACTCTTCTTCCTGGCTGGCACGGTCGGCCGGGTCAGGGAAATTGGCCGCTTCGTCTTTCATGTGATCAACCGTGCGGTCGACTTCCTGCATCAAGTCCAGTTTCCACTTGTTCAGGATCTTGGTGAAGTGCGCGCGCATTGGAGCGCCCATGTACTCTTCACCCGCCTTCGAAACATAAGGTTCGAAGCCGCTGATCGTGTCTTTCTGCTGTTGCTTTGCTTGGGTGGACATGAAATAGACCGCCTCTACTCTTGTAATCCATTGCGCAGGATTGCTCCATCACCGACACCTGCCGGCCCTGCGGCTGCAAGCGGGCGAACTTACCAGATCAAATCAGCCTGCGCTACTCCCGGATGTCGAGCCCCCGGCGGGTGGCGCTTGCAGATGTCTGACAAGTCGTGTCTGTGGGAAGGGAGACCTGTTCAATCACTGATTTTAGTCAATCCTGGAGCGTACGTTCAGATCGTTACAGTCCAGCGTTCTTGAGGCTGTGACCTTCACGGGTTCTCGCTCGTTCCGGCAGACAGGTAGAATCGTCTCTTTTTTCCGTCAAAGGCATTCCAATGGGCCCCTACAGTGCGCGCAGTCGTGCGATCGAACCGTTCCATGTGATGGCGCTGCTGGCGCGGGCCAATGAATTGCAGGCCGAAGGCCACGACGTGATCCATCTGGAAATCGGCGAGCCGGACTTCACCACCGCCGAGCCGATCATTCGCGCCGGGCAAGCTGCGTTGACGGCGGGCAAGACCCGCTACACCGCCGCCCGTGGCATTCCCGAACTGCGCGAGGCGATCGCCGGTTTCTACCAATCGCGGTACGGCCTGAATATCGACCCACGGCGGATTCTGATCACGCCGGGCGGCTCCGGCGCGCTGTTGCTGGCCAGTGCCCTGTTGGTCGATCCGGGTAAACACTGGCTGCTCGCCGACCCGGGCTACCCGTGCAATCGGCATTTCTTGCGGCTGGTCGAAGGCGCGGCGCAATTGGTGCCGGTCGGGCCGGAGGTGCGTTATCAACTGACCCCGGATCTGGTCGAGCGGCATTGGGATCACGACAGTGTCGGCGCTCTTGTCGCTTCGCCGGCCAACCCGACGGGCACTTTGCTGACCCGCGATGAACTGGGCGGATTATCCACAGCGATCAAGGCCAGGCACGGGCATTTGGTGGTGGATGAGATCTACCACGGCCTGACCTACGGCACTGATGCTGCCAGTGTGCTGGAAGTCGATGACGGCGCTTTTGTCCTCAACAGTTTCTCCAAGTATTTCGGTATGACCGGTTGGCGCCTGGGCTGGCTCGTGGCGCCAGACGCGGCGGTCAGCGAATTGGAAAAGCTTGCGCAGAACCTCTACATCAGCGCGCCGAGCATGGCGCAGTACGCGGCGCTGGCCTGTTTCGAGCCGGCCACCATTGCGATTCTCGAAGAACGCCGCGCCGAGTTTGCGCGCCGTCGCGACTTCCTCCTGCCGGCGCTACGTGAACTCGGTTTCAACATCGCCGTTGAGCCGGAAGGCGCGTTTTATCTGTACGCCGATATCAGCCGTTTCGGCGGTGATGCCTTCGCGTTCTGCCGACATTTCCTCGAAACCGAGCACGTTGCCTTCACACCGGGACTGGATTTCGGTCGTTATCAGGCCGGCCATCACGTGCGTTTCGCTTACACACAGAACCTCGCACGTTTGCAGGAAGCGGTTGAGCGCATTGCGCGCGGCTTGAAGAGCTGGCAAGGCTGATGCGCTTTTATCCTGCTCTGGAAGAAGCGCGGCTGATTCGCCGATATAAGCGTTTTCTCGCCGATATCGAAACCGTTAGCGGCGAATTGCTGACCATTCACTGCCCCAACACCGGTTCGATGCTCAATTGCCAGGTCGAGGGCGGGCAGGTCTGGTTCAGTCGCTCCAATGACCCGAAACGCAAATTGCCCGGCACTTGGGAAATTGGCGAAACCCCGCAGGGCCGGCTGTTTTGCGTCAACACCGGGCGCGCCAACGGCTTGGTCGAAGAAGCCTTGCAGGCGGGCGTGATCACCGAGTTGAACGGCTTTACCGCGTTGAAGCGTGAGGTTGCCTACGGACAGGAAAAAAGTCGCATCGACTTCCGCCTCGAATACCCCAGCGGCCCGGCGTATGTCGAAGTCAAAAGCGTCACCCTCGGCTTCGACGGCACGGCGGTGGCGGCGTTTCCCGATGCGGTGACCCAGCGCGGCGCCAAACATCTGCGCGAGCTGGCGCATCTGGCGCGCGACGGCATTCGGGCGGTGCAGTTGTACTGCGTGAACCTCACCGGCATCGATGCCGTGCGCCCGGCCGAGGAAATCGATTGGGCTTACGCCGAGGCGCTGCGTGAAGCGGTCGCCTGCGGTGTTGAGGTGTTGGCCTACGGTGTGCGCCTTGACCACGAAGAAATGGTCATCGACCGCCGACTCGACGTGCGGCTAAACGGTTAAACGTCGACCCACACGCCTTGTGTATCTTCCCGGCATTCAATTGCCGTGAGCGACTGCCCGGCGCAGGGTCCGGCGACGCATTCGCCGTCCTCGATCAAAAACAGTGCACCATGGGTGGCGCACTGGATCAGGCTGTTGCTTGGGTCGAGAAACTGGTCGGGCTGCCATTCCAGCCCGACACCCCGGTGTGGGCAGCGATTGAAATAGACAAAAACTTGGCCATCTCGACGCACGGCAAACAGCTTGTTGCCTTCGATTTCGAAACCGCGACTGCCGGCTTCGGCCAGATCGCTGCCGGCGCAGAGAAACTTCATGGCTATCCTCTAATGTCCGCTCGTGTCGGGATATGTCCGAGCTTGACGTTCAAATGCAAACAATTATCAAATGGCGACCTTCTCCCACAGGGAGTCTGGCCGTTGCCGAGGATACTTGGCTCGCTGCGCCGATGCCCGGGAAACCTTGTTCAAGGAAGCTGCGTATGCGCCTGAAAACCCGCGTTGCCGTACTGTGCGTCGGCCTTTTTCTCAGCCATCAGGCGACCGCAGCGGATTTACCGCAACGCTGGGTCAGCGCTGGCGGCGCGCTGTCGGAATGGGTCAGTGCGCTGGGTGGCGAGTCAAAGCTGGTTGGGGTCGACACCACCAGTCAGCATCCCCCATCGTTGCAGGCGCTGCCGAGTATTGGTTATCAGCGCAGCCTGTCGGCGGAAGGCATCTTGAGCCTGCGCCCGGACATTCTGATCGGTACCGAAGAAATGGGGCCGCCGCCGGTTCTGGCGCAAGTCAAAGCGGCCAAGGTCAAGGTCGAGTTGTTTTCAGCCCAGCCTGATCTGCCGACACTGGAAAAGAATGTCACTCGTTTGGGCCAGTTGCTCGGCGCACAAAGCCAGGCAGCGCAGCTGCTGCAGAGTTATCAACAGCAGCTCCAGGCGCAGAAAGCGCGCGTTGCCCAAGTGCAGACCACGCAGAAAACTCCGGGCGTGTTGCTGTTGCTTGGGCACGCCGGCGGCAAGCCGTTGATCGCCGGCAAGGACACTGCCGCCGATTGGTTGCTGCAACAGGCAGGCGGGCACAACCTTGCGACGCATAGCGGCTACAAACCGTTTTCTGTTGAATCCCTCGCCAGCCTTGATCCCGAAGTGCTGGTGTTTGCCGACCGTGCGCTGACCGGCGAGGCCGCAAAAGCGGCATTGTTCAAGGAAAACCCGATCCTCAATTCCAGCCGTGCTGCCAAGAGCGGGCGGGTGATGGAGCTGGATCCGACGCTGCTGGTGGGCGGTCTCGGGCCACGGTTGCCGGCTGCTTTGCAAACCCTGACGGACGGCTTCTACCCGGCCAAGGGCGGCCAATGACCACACTGGTCAAACCCCGTGGCTTGTTTATCGGCCTGACATTGCTGTGTCTGCTGGCGATCTGGCTGTCGCTGGCATTGGGGCCGGTGAGCCTGCCGCTGTTCGATACCTTGCGCGCGGCGCTGCGTCTGATCGGCGTGCCGTTGGCGCCGCAAGGTCTGGAGCAGGCTGAGCTGATTCTCGGCCAGATCCGCCTGCCGCGAACCTTGCTCGGCTTGGCGGTCGGCGGCGTGCTGGCGCTGTCCGGGGTGGCAATGCAGGGCCTGTTTCGTAATCCGCTGGCCGATCCGGGGCTGGTCGGGGTGTCCAGTGGCGCGGCACTTGGCGCGGCGATTGCGATTGTCGGTGGTTCGTTATTCGGCGGCCTGCCGGAGTGGTTCGGGCCGTATCTGTTGTCGGTGTGTGCGTTTCTTGGCGGGCTCGGGGTGACGGCGCTGGTCTATCGGCTGGGCCGGCGCAACGGTCAGACTCACGTCGCCACCATGTTGCTGGCCGGTATCGCGCTGACGGCGCTGGCCAGTTCGGCGGTCGGTCTGTTCACCTATCTGGCAGATGACGCCACGCTGCGCACCCTGACCTTCTGGAACCTGGGCAGCCTCAACGGCGCCAGTTACGCGCGGCTTTGGCCACTGCTGATCATCACCATCGGCGTGGCGCTGTGGCTGCCGCGTCGGGCCAAGGCATTGAATGCCTTGTTGCTCGGCGAATCCGAGGCCGGTCATCTGGGCATCGATGTCGAACGGCTCAAGCGCGAACTGGTGTTCTGTACCGCGCTGGGTGTTGGCGCGGCGGTGGCGGCGGCGGGCATGATCGGTTTTGTCGGGCTGGTGGTGCCGCATCTGGTGCGCCTGCTGGCCGGCCCCGATCACAAAGTTCTGTTGCCAGCCTCGGTTTTGGCGGGTGCGAGCCTGTTATTGCTCGCCGATCTGGTGGCGCGCCTGGCGCTGGCGCCGGCGGAGTTGCCGATCGGCATTGTCACGGCGTTTATCGGCGCGCCGTTCTTCCTTTATCTGCTGCTGCGAGGGCGTGCCTGATGTTGTCTGCGCACAATCTGCATGTCCGCCGTGGCCGCAAGGCTGTGCTCAGTGGGGTTACGCTCGGGCTCGAACCCGGTCAAGTGCTTGGCGTGCTGGGACCGAACGGCGCCGGCAAGAGCACGTTGCTTGGCGCATTGTGTGGTGAGTTGCCCGCCAGCGACGGCAATGTCTCGCTCGATGGTCAGACTTTAAGCCACTGGAGCGGAACGCAGCGGGCACAACGACTGGCGGTGTTGCCGCAGGTTTCGACGCTGGATTTTGCCTTCGCCGTGGAAGAGGTCGTCGGCATGGGCCGCTTGCCGTACCAGACCGGGCGCGTACGTGATGACGAAATCGTCGCGGCAGCGCTGGCCGCCGCCGATGCCGGGCACCTGAGTGGGCGCAGTTATCTGGCGTTGTCCGGTGGCGAGCGTCAGCGCGTGCATCTGGCGCGGGTGCTGGCGCAACTCTGGCCGGGCCAGGCCGGGCAAACCTTATTGCTCGACGAACCGACATCGATGCTCGATCCGCTGCATCAGCACACCACCTTGCAAGCGGTGCGCGAGTTCGCCGATCGCGGCGCGGCGGTGCTGGTGATCCTGCATGATCTGAATCTCGCGGCACGCTATTGTGATCGCGTGCTGTTGCTGGAGGAGGGGCGCCCGGTTGCGCTGGATACCCCGCAGCAGGTGCTGCGTCCGGATACGCTCAAAGCAGTGTTCGGCCTGGAGGTTTTGGTGCAACCGCACCCGGAGCGTGGGCATCCGCTGATCATCGCCCGCTGAATCATCATCGAGGTGTCGCATGCGTGGATTGTGGTTGTTGGCGCTGGTGTTGCTCGCGGGCTGTCAGCACGTGGCGGCTCCGCCTGTGGGCGCTGATATCCGCGATCTGCGCAGCGGCGAGGTACTTACGGCGCAGCAATTGCTGACGCGTCTGGCTGAGCCTGAGCGTTTGATCATCGGTGAGCAGCACGACAACGCCGATCACCATGCCGCACAGTTGTGGCTGTTGCAGTCGCTCGGCGAGCAGCGAGCGCAAGGCAGTCTGCTGCTGGAAATGCTCTCGCCGGTTCAACAAGCGAAAGTCGATGCGGCACGCCAGTCGAAATCCGTTCCGGCAGATCTGCCCGCGGCATTGGCCTGGCAAGAGGGCTGGGACTGGAACCTTTACGGGCCGATCGTGCGCTTTGCCCTGTCGCAGCCGTATCCGCTGCTGGCGGCCAATCTCGATGACAGCGAAATCCGCGCGTTCTACCGCAATCCACCTGCTCTGAACGGTCCGCGCAGTAATGCGCTTTCGGTTAAAAAAACCTTGCTTGGGCAAATCAGTGAATCCCACTGCGGCCTGCTGCCCGAATCACAGATGCCAGCAATGCTGGCGATTCAGCAACAGCGTGATCGACGCATGGCCGAACGCATGCTGGCGGCGCCGATGCCTTCGATTCTGCTGGCCGGTGCCTGGCATGCGCGCAAGGATGTCGGCGTGCCGCTGCATCTGTCGGATATCGGCGCTGGCAAGGCGCCGATCGTATTGATGCTGGCCGAGCAGGGCGCTGCGGTATCGGCGGCGATGGCCGATTACGTCTGGTACACGCCGGCCACGCCGAAGCCGGATTACTGCGAGCAGATGCGCCAGCAATTCGCTAAATGACTTTTCTACGGGCAAAAAAAGACCCGGTAAAACCGGGTCAAATAACCGTGATTAGCCTGATGAGGAGATAATCTGAGAGTCCGAACCAAGGGCTTTTCAGAATATCGACTGATCTCGCGACCAGTTGTGATAATCATAGCGATTCTCATTACCGCGTCAACCGCTGATTTTGCAAATCTGTAATTTAGTTTTGCGAGCGGTGGTGAGGCCCTGTGAATAAAGGGCTTTGCGCTAGGTGCGCTGCGTCGTCAACTGCGTGATCCTGCGATTCAACTGGCCGATGCGTCGAGCCATACCCTCAATCAGGCAATGGGCGATCTTCGGATTGCTGCGGGTCATGCTCAAAAATTGATCACCGGGAATCAACATCAACGTGCTCGGCTCGGACGTCACCACCGAAGCGTTGCGCGGCTCGCCGGTAAACAACGCCATGGCGCCGAAAATCTCGTCCTTGGCCACGTCACCGACCTTGTACCCGTCGACGAACGCCTCGGCGTGCCCGTCGATGATCACGAAGACATGATCCGCTGCATCGCCCTGTTGAATCAGCACGGCGCCCGCCTCAACGCGTTTGAAGCCGTTGGTGCTGCGAAACTCCCGAGGTTTCAGCTCGGCCACGGCATGGGCGAGCAGCGCCATTTGCCCGAGCAGATAGCTCAGCAACTGCTCCGCTCGATCAGGGTCGGCATACAAATGCTGCAAAACCTCAGCGCGCCCATAGGGCACCAGGCGCACAGCGCTGTCGCTGCAAATGCGGCAGTCGCTCCATTGCTCGCCACGTTGCAGGCCGAGCAGATCACCTTCCTGCCAGTAGAACAGCGCACGGCCCGCGATGCAGCCATGTACCACGCCCTCGCTCAGCAGAAACAATTGATCGCTCGGCAACTGTGCAAACAGATCTTCCGTTGCCTCCAGCTCGATGACCGGCGCGCACGGTGACAAATCCTGCAGCCACTGCCCGGGAAGATTCTGCAAGCGATTGATCAATGCGTCGGCGTGGGCCGATTGTTCCCCCAGTAAATACATGGCGTCAGCGCCTGTTCAGTTCTTGTGGCGCGCGGAAATGGCTTCGAGCTGTTTGTTCAAGGCGTCCTTGCGCTCGGCGGGGATGTCGTTCCAGTGCACGTCCATCAACGCGCCTTCGATCGCATACAACAACACCTTCGATGCGCGAAACCCCCGAGTACGCACGGCCCGGTAGGCATCCACTGCACCGAGGCGACGCAAGTCCGAGGCGCTGTGGATGCCCACGGCATGCAGCCATTGCGCCGATGTCTTGCCAAGATTTTTCAGGTGTTGCAGTTCATCATTCATCAAGCCTCCTTGCGACGGCCGAATGGTGCGTGGGCGAGCTTCTCAGCAGTGTAGCCATCAGTAGGAAAAGCGTGGTTGTTTGGTCGGATTCGACGCAAAAGCTTCTAAGAAAGGGGGGTAAAGGACCTGAACGCAGAGGGAAGCGAGTTAGGCGTTAACAATGTGGGAGCGAGCCTGCTCGCGAAGAGGGCGTATCAGAAACAATCGATACCCACTGACACTACGCCTTCGCGAGCAGGCTCGCTCCCACAGGGGAAAGGCGTGGCGTCAGGAAGATTTCCAGATTTCAGCGGGTGCGATAGCGCAACCGCGTGCCGAAATTCATCGACATCAGAATCTCGTCAGCACTCAGCTCCGGCGGAAAGTACGCCCCGGAAATCTGCGCATGGGCCAGGCTGGCGCCTTCGAGCGAAGCCTTGCGGAAGTCGATGCCGCGCAAATCGGCGGAGCGGAAGTACGCATCGCGGAAATCCACGCCGTCGGCGTTCAGCTCGCGCAGGTCGAGACCACGGAAATCGCCGCCGATCATGTCGATCGGGCCATCCTGTGGACGTTCTTTATTGAAGCCTGCAACGTCATCTTTGTGCAGCAGGGCGTAAAGCGGAGTGTCGAGCAGTTTAGGCTGGCTCATGTCAGATCACCTGTTGGTTTTATGACGCCAGTATAGTGCCACTATTTGCCGACCGTGAAGCGAGCGAGGGCTTCACGGCCGAAATAGTTTTTTACAGACCCGGCAGGCGCTGACGGATCTGCGCGACCACGGTGTCCAGCGTGCCGGATTCATTGGTCTGCACGCGTTTGCTGCGCAGGATTTCTTCCGGCGTCAGCGCTTCGCGGTTGGCCTGTTGCGCTTCGATCACGGCGAGGGTGGCGTCGGACGGATCCTTCTGGTCGGCCTGACGCATCGCCAGCCAGCTCTCGATCACGGCTTGCGGTGCGTTGCAGTCGAGGATCAGGAACGGCGTGCCGGTGGCTTCGGCAATCTTCGCCGCGTTGTCGCGCTGTTCACGCTTGAGGTAAGTCGCGTCGATGACCACCGGGAACCCGGCGTGCAGGATCACCTCGGCGATTTCATGCAGGCGTGCGTAGGTCGCGGTGCTGGCATCGGCGCTGTAAATGCCGGCCTGCACATCGTTGGCAACGGTCTGCTCACCAAACAGGCGCTTGCGTTCGACATCGGAACGCAGGCGAATCGCGCCCAGCGCTTCGACCAGGCGCATGGCCACATGGCTCTTGCCGACTGCGGAAACACCGTGGGTAATGGCCATGAAGCGCGAAGGAATGGTGCTGTAGCTTTCCGCCAGGTTGGCGTAGTTGCGGTACTGGCGCAGGGTGGTGGCGCGCTGCACCGCAGTCGCGTCGGCCGGCATGCTGAACAATGCCACCTTGGCCCGCACCAGCGCGCGGTAGGCTTTATAAAAGTTCAGCACTTCCAGGCCCTGATAGTCGCCGGTCAGTTCCAGATACTGGCTGACGAGGCGACGTGCCAGTGACTTCAGGCCACGGTCTTCCAGGTCCATCGCGAGGAAACCGGTGTCGGCCCAGACGTCAGTGAAACGGAACGGCTCGTTGAACTCGATGCAGTCGAAGATCACCACGTTGCCGTCGATGACCGTAGCGTTGCCCAGATGGATGTCGCCGTGGCACTCGCGGGTGAAGCCTTGCGCCTTGCGCTGGGCGAACAGTGGCTTGAGGCGCTCGAAGCTGCTTTCGGCCCAGGCTTTCAGGGCCTCAAGTTGCAGCAAATCGTTCTTGTCGCTGAGGAACGGCAGGATCTGCTCGAAGTTTTGCGCGACCGGTGCCATCACGCTGTCCGGCGTGCCGGCGTCGTGTTCGGCCGGGACTTTCGGGGCGTTGAGATGGAAATGGGCGATCTGCTCGGCCAACGCATCAATGTGCTGAGTGGTCAATTCGCCATTGGCTTGCAGGGTGCTGAGCAACCCGCTCTGGGGGAACTGGCGCATTTTCAGCACGTATTCGATAGCCGGGCCGTCGCCGCCCAATTGCGGTGCCTCGACGCTGCCGGTGATTGGCAACACGTCCAGATACAAATCAGCGGTCAGACGCTGGTTCAGACGCAGCTCTTCAGCGCAGAAATGCGCACGTGCGTCGAGGCTGGTGAAGTCGAGGAAGCCGAAATTCACCGGCTTCTTCACTTTATAGGCAAAGGGGCCGGTGAGAATCACCCACGAGATGTGGGTTTCGATGACCTGAAACCCTTCGACGGGATGCGGGTAGAGGGCCGGGTTTTGCAGGGCAGCGATCAGGGACTGGCTCACGGGCGATCCTTCAGAGGCGGGGGAATTCGAGGCGGCCATTATGGCTGCTTGCCCGCCTGACGCAAACCTCCGCGCGTGCCTGTTGAGGATCGATAAAGTGCGTATAATCCGCCGCCATGACTCGATCCCGATCCCCCCGTACCAAGAAAAAACCACCAGCCAAGGGCCTCAGCCCATGGTTGAGCTGGGCCATTAAACTCAGCCTGGTCGGCCTTGTAGTGCTGGCCGGCTTTGCCGTTTACCTCGATGCCGTGGTGCAGGAGAAGTTCTCCGGCAAGCGCTGGACCATCCCGGCCAAGGTGTACGCGCGCCCGCTCGAGCTGTTCGTCGGACAGAAGCTCAGCAAGGACGATTTCCTCACCGAACTCGATGCCCTCGGCTATCGCCGCGAAGCCGTGAGCAATGGCCCCGGCGCCGCAGCCGTCAGCGGCAATACGGTTGACCTGAACACCCGTGGCTTCCAGTTCTATGAAGGCCTGGAAAAGCCGCAGCCGGTGCGCGTGCGCTTCTCCGGCGATTACGTTGCCGAGCTGTCCGCGACCAACGGTTCGAAACTGTCGGTGGTGCGCCTCGAGCCGCTGATGATCGGCGGCATTTACCCGAAAAATCTTGAAGACCGCATCCTGATCAAACTCGATCAGGTGCCGCCGTACCTGCTCGAAACCTTGATCGCTGTGGAAGACCGCGACTTCTACAGTCACTGGGGTGTGTCGCCGAAATCGATCGCCCGCGCCGTGTGGATCAACACCTCCGGTGGCAAGATGACCCAGGGCGGCAGTACGCTGACCCAGCAGTTGGTGAAGAACTTCTACCTGACCAGCGAACGCAGCCTGACCCGCAAGCTCACCGAAGCGATGATGGCGTTGCTGCTCGAACTGCATTACGACAAGAAGGAAATCCTTGAGGCCTACCTCAACGAAGTCTTTGTCGGCCAGGACGGTCAGCGTGCGGTGCACGGTTTCGGTCTGGCCAGCCAGTTCTTCTTCGGCCAGCCATTGTCCGAGCTGAAACTGCATCAGGTAGCGTTGCTGGTCGGCATGGTCAAGGGGCCGTCCTACTACAACCCGCGTCGTAACCCGGAGCGCGCGCTGGAGCGGCGTAATCTGGTCCTCGACGTGCTGGCGCAGCAAGGCGTGGCAACCCCCGAACAGGTCGAAGCGGCGAAGAAAATGCCGCTCGGCGTGACGACTCGCGGCAAGCTCGCCGACAGCTCGTTCCCGGGCTTTATCGACCTGGTCAAACGTCAGTTGCGCGAAGACTACCGCGACGAAGACTTGACCGAAGAAGGTCTGCGCATCTTCACCAGTTTCGACCCGATTCTGCAGATGAAAGCCGAAGCCTCGGTCAATGACACGTTCAAGCGTCTGGCCGGGCGCAAGGGCTCGGATGACGTCGAAGCGGCGATGGTCGTGACCAACCCGGAAACCGGTGAAGTCCAGGCGATGATCGGCAGCCGTCAGGCCAGTTATGCCGGGTTCAACCGTGCACTGGATGCGGTGCGCCCGATTGGTTCTTTGATCAAACCGGCGGTGTATCTGACCGCGCTCGAGAAGCCGAGCCAGTACACGCTGACCAGTTGGCTGTCGGACGATCCGCTGTCGGTCAAGGGCGCCAACGGTCAGGTGTGGAAGCCGCAGAACTACGATCGCCGCTCCCACGGTACGGTGTTCCTCTATCAGGGCCTGGCGCATTCCTACAACCTGTCGACCTCGCGTCTGGGCCTGGAAGTCGGTGTGCCGAATGTGCTCAAGACCGTGGGTCGCCTGGGCGTCACTCGTGAGTTCCCGGCGTTCCCGTCGATGCTGCTCGGTGCCGGCGGCATGACGCCGATCGAAGTGGCGACCATGTATCAGACGCTGGCCAACGGTGGTTTCAATACGCCGATGCGCGGCATTCGCAGCGTGTTGACCGCCGAGGGCGAGCCGCTCAAGCGTTATCCGTTCCAGATCGAACAGCGCTTCGATCCTGCCTCGATTTACCTGATCCAGAACGCCATGCAGCGGGTGATGCGTGAAGGTACCGGCAGTTCGGTTTATAACGTGCTGCCCAAGACCCTGACCCTCGCGGGCAAGACCGGTACCAGTAACGATTCGCGCGACAGCTGGTTCGCCGGTTTCAGTCAGGATCTGCTGGCAGTGGTCTGGCTCGGCCGCGACGACAACGGCAAGACGCCGTTCACCGGGGCCACCGGTGCGTTGCAGGTCTGGACCAGTTTCATGCGCAAGGCCGATCCGCTGCCGCTGGACATGCCGCAGCCGGACAACGTCGTGCAGGCCTGGGTCGATTCGCGCACCGGCCAAGGGTCGGATGCCAACTGCCCCGGCGCGGTACAGATGCCGTATATTCGCGGCAGCGAACCGCCACCCGGCGCCGCGTGTGCAAGCGAAACACCTGCCTCGCCGGAATCGGTGATGGACTGGGTCAAGGGCTGGATGAATTAAGCAAAGAGGGTTTCAAGTGAACAAGTGGTTGATTCCAGCGGTGACCGCCGTGGCTTTGCTCAGCGGCTGCTCCACCGTACAGCGTGGTTCGATTCCGGTAGTGGATTCGGGTACGGCCGTGTCCAACAGCGAGCGCATCGGCGCCAATGGCGGCTTCCGCCAGACCACCGTCAAGCGCCCGGTGCAGGGCCAGACTCAGGCGATTCCGCAAGGCGATACCGGCGTAGTGGTGATGGTGCCGGGCGGCGGTGCGGCGGTGTCGACACCGATCAGCTCTTCGCCGATCGTCCCGGGGCCTGCATCCGGAGGCATCACGTCGGGGCCTTACAACCCGTCGGCGGTTGAGTCGGCGCCGATCAACTCCGGCAGCTACAGCATGCCGTCGACGCCAAGTGGCATTCCTTCGGCCAGCAGTGGCGGTGGCCTGTCGGCGGATGAGCAACTGGACGGTCCGGTACTCGCCTTGCTGACCACCGCGCAACAGCAACAGGCCGGTGGCGACCTCAATGGTGCATCTTCCAGCCTGGAGCGGGCGCAACGTGTCGCCCCCCGTGAGCCACAAGTGCTGTACCGTCTGGCGCAAGTGCGTATGGCCCAGGGCGATGCGCCGCAAGCCGAACAGTTTGCCCGTCGTGCGCTGACCATGGCCAACGGTCGTCCGGACCTGCAAGCCAGCCTGTGGGAAATCATCGCTCAGTCTCGTGAGAAACAAGGCGATTCCGCCGGCGCCGCACTGGCCCGTCAGAAGGCCAAGGTTTCCCTGTAATGGACGTGCGCTTCCCGAAAATCGCCGATCAGCTGTTGCTGATCGAACGAGAGCTGCGCACCCAGGGCTGGTGGGATGAGGTTGAGCCGTCCGCCGAAGCGCTCAGCAGTGTCGAGCCGTTTTCCGTCGACACGCTGGACTTCGAGCAATGGCTGCAATGGATCTTCCTGCCGCGCATGAAGATGATCCTCGAACAGGATCTGCCGCTGCCGAACGCCTCGGGCATTCAGGAAATGGCGGAAATGGTCTTTGCCCAGCGCAACCTTGGCGGCAAGGACCGGCAGTTGCAGGTGCTGCTCAAAGAGTTTGACCTGCTGATCACTGCATCCCGCTGAACTAAACTGGGAACTGCCAGGCCTACTGGCAGTTCTCGGCAATCTGCTTCTTCGCTTCGACGATGCGTTCCTGACGCTGTGTATCGTCGAGCCTGCGCACATCCCCCTCGACCTCCTCACGCAAGCGCGGATTGTTCTGCAGTTGCGCCAGGTTCGTGCGTGCCTGTTCGCAAAACGCCTTGAGCTGCGCCTGCTGCTCGGCGACCTGTTTCTTCACCTTGGCATCAATGGCTTTCTGATCGCCGAGTACGCCGCCGCCCGGCATCGGCGCCGCTTTCGGCGCGGGTGAGGAGGGTGTGTGTACGGTCGTCGACGGTTGGCCCTGCGGAGGCTGCGCATCGAAATGCGTGACGCCTTGGGCATCGACCCATTTGTAGATTTGAGCGGCCGAGCACCATGGGCTGAGGCCGATCAGCAGAGTGAGGAGGAGCGTTCGCATGCTGATTCCTTGGCAAAAATGCGCAATTGACGCTAACAGAGTAGCGCTTTTCAGGTTTTTTCTTGCGTTCTCATGTGCTTACCCACAATTAACCACACAGACGACTTGACTTGCAGAGGGCGAAACAGAAGAATCCAAAGTCCGCTGTAGAGGGACTGCCAGAAGCAGACCCACTCGGTAGATCATGAGGCGCACATCCGCGCCGACCTGTTACACCCGCAACGCGTTACCTCGCGCTGGGTGGGAAAGGCCCGCAACACTTGGGACGATCCCAATACTTGCTCAGTCAGTGCTGACGTAGTCGGCGACCACCGTCGCTCATGCTCTGCCGAGAAGTAAACCTATTAAGACCCGCCCCTTTTTTGTGGACGGTATTCTGGCGTTTTAGAGGTGAACAACGTGGAGCTTTTATCTGGCGGTGAGATGCTCGTCCGCTTTTTGCGTGACGAAGGCGTCAAATATATCTACGGGTACCCGGGTGGTGCTCTCCTGCATGTTTACGATGCCCTGTTCAAAGAACCGGAAGTGACCCACATCCTGGTTCGTCACGAACAAGCGGCGACCCATATGGCTGACGGCTACGCCCGTGCCACCGGTAAAGCCGGCGTGGTATTGGTGACTTCCGGTCCAGGCGCCACAAACGCCATTACCGGTATCGCCACCGCCTACATGGACTCGATTCCGATGGTGATCATTTCCGGTCAGGTGCCAAGCACCATGGTCGGCACCGACGCGTTCCAGGAAACCGACATGATCGGTATCTCCCGGCCGATCGTGAAGCACAGCTTCATGATCAAGCACGCTTCGGAAATCCCGGAAGTCATGAAGAAGGCCTTCTACCTGGCGCAATCCGGTCGTCCGGGCCCGGTCGTGGTCGACATCCCGAAAGACATGACCAACCCGGCCGAAAAGTTCGAATACGTTTTTCCGAAAAAAGCCAAGCTGCGCTCCTACAGCCCGGCCGTTCGCGGTCACTCCGGGCAGATCCGCAAAGCCGCCGAAATGTTGTTGGCGGCCAAGCGCCCGGTGCTGTACTCCGGCGGCGGCGTGATTCTCGGCAATGGCTCCGCGCAACTGACCGAACTGGCAAAAATGCTCAACCTGCCGGTGACCAACACCTTGATGGGTCTGGGCGCATTCCCTGGCACTGACCGTCAGTTCATCGGCATGCTGGGTATGCACGGCAGCTACACCGCGAACCTGGCGATGCACCATGCCGACGTGATCCTCGCAGTGGGCGCACGCTTCGACGATCGGGTGATCAACGGCCCGGCGAAATTCTGCCCGAACGCCAAGATCATCCACATCGACATCGACCCGGCGTCGATTTCCAAGACCATCAAGGCCGACGTGCCAATCGTGGGTCCGGTCGAGAGCGTCCTGACCGAAATGGTCGCGATTCTCAAGGAAATCGGCGAGACCCCGAACAAGGAGTCCGTAGCGAGCTGGTGGAAGCAGGTGGATGAATGGCGCGGTGATCGCGGCCTGTTCCCTTATGAAAAGGGCGACGGCAGCAAGATCAAGCCGCAGACCGTGATCGAAACCCTCTGCGAAGTGACCAAGGGCGACGCCTTTGTGACCTCCGACGTTGGTCAGCACCAGATGTTTGCCGCGCAGTACTACACGTTCAACAAGCCGAACCGCTGGATCAACTCCGGTGGCCTGGGCACGATGGGCTTCGGTCTGCCAGCCGCGATGGGCATCAAACTGAGCTTCCCGGACGACGACGTTGCCTGCGTCACCGGCGAAGGCAGTATCCAGATGAACATCCAGGAGCTGTCGACCTGCCTGCAATACGGCTTGCCGGTGAAGATCGTCATCCTCAACAACGGTGTGCTGGGCATGGTTCGCCAGTGGCAGGACATGAGCTACGGCAGCCGTCACTCGCACTCCTACATGGAATCGCTGCCCGACTTCATCAAGCTGGCTGAAGCCTACGGCCACGTTGGCGTACGCATCACCGAATCGAAAGATTTGAAGTCGAAGATGGCCGAAGCGTTTGCCATGAAGGATCGCCTGGTGATCATCGATGTTGCGGTCGACACCAGCGAGCATGTCTACCCGATGCAGATCAAAGACGGCTCCATGCGCGATATGTGGCTGAGCAAGACGGAGCGTACTTAATCATGCGGCACATTATTTCCCTGCTTCTGGAAAACGAACCCGGCGCTCTGTCTCGCGTAGTCGGCCTGTTCTCGCAGCGCAACTACAACATCGAAAGCCTGACCGTGGCCCCGACCGAAGACCCGACCCTGTCGCGTCTGACGCTGACCACCGTGGGCCACGATGAAGTGATCGAGCAGATCACCAAAAACCTGAACAAGCTGATCGAAGTGGTCAAGCTGGTGGACCTGTCGGAAAGCGCTCACATCGAGCGTGAACTGATGCTGGTCAAGGTCAAGGCCACTGGCGCCCAGCGCGCCGAGATCAAACGCACCACCGATATCTACCGTGGACAGATCGTTGATGTCAGCGCCAGCGTGTATACCGTTCAGTTGACCGGTACCAGCGACAAGCTCGACAGCTTCATTCAGTCCATCGGCACCGCATCGATTCTGGAAACCGTCCGTAGCGGCGTGACCGGCATTGCTCGCGGCGACAAAGTTCTCAGCATCTAAACCAAATTAGCGCATGGCCTGAACGGCCGGATATAAGGGGAAATTCATGAAAGTTTTCTACGATAAAGACTGCGACCTGTCGATCATCCAGGGCAAGAAAGTTGCCATCATCGGTTACGGCTCCCAGGGCCACGCTCAGGCGTGCAACCTGAAAGACTCCGGTGTCGACGTTACCGTCGGTCTGCGTAAAGGTTCGGCCACCGTTGCCAAAGCCGAAGCTCACGGCCTGAAAGTGACCGACGTTGCTTCCGCTGTTGCCGCTGCCGACCTGGTCATGATCCTGACCCCGGACGAGTTCCAGTCCTCGCTGTACAAGAACGAAATCGAGCCGAACATCAAGAAAGGCGCCACTCTGGCCTTCTCCCACGGCTTCGCGATTCACTACAACCAGGTTGTTCCGCGTGCCGACCTCGACGTGATCATGATCGCGCCGAAAGCCCCGGGCCACACCGTGCGTTCCGAGTTCGTCAAAGGCGGCGGTATCCCTGACCTGATCGCGATCTACCAGGACGCCTCGGGCAACGCCAAAAACGTTGCACTGTCCTACGCCGCTGGCGTCGGTGGCGGTCGTACCGGCATCATCGAAACCACCTTCAAGGATGAGACCGAAACCGACCTGTTCGGCGAACAAGCCGTTCTGTGTGGCGGTACCGTTGAACTGGTGAAAGCCGGTTTCGAAACCCTGGTTGAAGCTGGCTACGCGCCGGAAATGGCCTACTTCGAGTGCCTGCACGAACTGAAGCTGATCGTTGACCTCATGTACGAAGGCGGTATCGCCAACATGAACTACTCGATCTCCAACAACGCCGAGTACGGCGAGTACGTGACCGGCCCGGAAGTGATCAACGCTGAATCCCGTCAGGCCATGCGCAACGCCCTGAAACGTATTCAGGACGGCGAATACGCCAAAATGTTCATCAGCGAAGGCGCAACCGGCTACCCTTCGATGACCGCCAAGCGTCGTAACAACGCCGCTCACGGTATCGAAGTCATCGGCGAGCAACTGCGCTCCATGATGCCGTGGATCGGTGCCAACAAGATCGTCGACAAAGCCAAGAACTGAGTCGTCGTCCCTTGTACGAAAAACGCGGCCTCGGCCGCGTTTTTTCGTTTGGGCCGGTGCTTCTGGTATAAAGCTGCATCGTTTGTGGCCGAACTGTCGTCCTCAAGCCTCTGTCGAATTTTTTCCAAACCGTTGCAAGGTAATGTCCATGAGCGAACGTCCCGAAGAGCCGAACAAGGCTTCCGACGCCGAAAGCCTGCTGCCCATCGATGAACACATCGAAGAAGGGCACGACGCTGAAGGTCGTAAAGTCCGGCATCGTGGTATCTATCTGCTGCCGAACCTGTTCACCACTGCCAACCTGTTCGCAGGCTTCTATTCCATCATCAACTCGATGAGCGCCCAGGCCGCGTTGAGCGCCGGCGACTCGGTGAATGCGAGCAAGTATTTCGCCTTCGCTGCGATCGCGATTTTCGTCGCGATGGTGCTCGACGGCCTCGATGGTCGCGTGGCGCGCATGACCAATACGCAAAGTGCTTTCGGCGCCGAGTACGACTCGCTGTCGGACATGGTCGCCTTCGGCGTCGCGCCGGCATTGCTGGCCTTCGGCTGGGCGCTGGGAGACATGGGCAAGGTCGGCTGGATGGTCGCCTTCATATATGTAGCGGGTGCGGCGTTGCGTCTGGCGCGTTTCAACACCCAGGTCGGCACGGCGGACAAACGCTACTTCATCGGTCTGGCCAGCCCGGCGGCGGCAGGTGTGGTGGCCGGTATTGTCTGGGCGTTCAGCGATTACGGCATTCAGGGTTCGAAGATGTCGTTCCTGGTGGCCTTGATGGTGGCGGCGGCCGGCATGCTGATGGTCAGCAACATCAAGTACAACAGCTTCAAGGAGCTGGATCTCAAAGGTCGCGTGCCGTTCGTGGCGATCCTCGCGGTGGTGCTGGTATTCGCTGTCGTGTTCAGTGATCCGCCGCGCATTCTGCTGCTGGTGTTCCTCGCCTATGCGGCGTCCGGTCCGGTGCAATATCTGTTGCGTCTTCGTCGTCATAAAAACGCCGATTGATGTAATTTCCCGCATACTCCGCAGTCTATGGGTGCACCTGTCCTCCAAAGCTGCGGAGTTGTCATGTTGATCAAGATCCCCAAAGCATCCGACTGCCATGAGTCGGATGTCACGCCTGAAGCCATTTATCTCTCCCGCCGCCAATTGCTCGGCGCCACTGCTGCCGGTATTGCCGTGAGCAGCCTGCCACGCTGGGCCAGTGCCGCTGATGCCCCTCGCTACTCTGATGTCGAATCCGGCAAGGCTCCGGCCTGGTTTGCCGAAAAGCTTCCTTCTACTCAATGGGGGGCGGTCAACGTCAAGGACGAGGCGATCACGCCTTATAAAGACGCGACGAACTACAACAACTTTTATGAGTTCGGTACCGGCAAGGGCGATCCCGCGAGGAACGCTGGCGACCTGAAAACCGAACCCTGGAGCGTGGTGATTGACGGGGAGGTGGGTAAGCCGGGGCGTTATGCGCTGGAAGACTTCATGAAACCGTATCAGTTGGAGGAGCGTATTTATCGTCTGCGCTGCGTCGAGGCGTGGTCGATGGTCATTCCCTGGATCGGCTTTCCCATCTCGGCCTTGCTCAAACAGGTCGAACCGACTTCCAAAGCGAAGTACATCCGCTTCGAAACCTTGCAGGATCCCAAGAGCATGCCCGGCCAGCGTTCCGGTTTTGCCTTGATCGACTGGCCGTATGTCGAAGGCCTGCGTCTCGATGAGGCGATGAATCCTTTGGCGATCCTGGCGGTGGGCATGTATGGACGCGAACTGCCGAACCAGAACGGCGCGCCTTTGCGTCTGGTGGTGCCCTGGAAGTACGGCTTCAAAAGCGTGAAATCCATTGTGCACATCAGTCTGGTCAGCGAGCAGCCGAAGACCACCTGGCAAAGCATTGCTGCCGATGAGTACGGCTTCTACGCGAATGTGAATCCTACCGTCGACCATCCACGCTGGACCCAGGCGCGCGAGCGGCGCTTGCCGAACAGCCTGTTCAAACCGAATGTGCGCGATACACAGATGTTCAACGGCTACTCGGATGAAGTCGCTTCTTTATATACAGGGCTCGATCTGCGGAAGAACTACTGATGCGTTATCCGTTCTGGCGAGTGGGCGTTTTCATTGCGACAGCGATCTGGCCATTGCTGTGGTTCTATCAAGCGTTCGCCGATCTGCTCGGGCCTGATCCGGGCAAGGTGCTGGTTGATCGTCTCGGGCTTGGCACGCTGGTGTTGCTGTTGATTACGCTGAGCATGACGCCGTTGCAAAAGCTGAGTGGCTGGGCGGGGTGGATTGCAGTGCGCCGGCAGTTAGGGCTTTGGTGTTTTGCTTATGTGACGCTGCATCTGTTCAGCTATATGGCGTTTATCCTCGGGTTCGATTGGTCACAGTTGGGCGTTGAGCTGCGCAAGCGGCCTTACATTATTGTTGGTGCGCTGGGCTTTCTCGGATTGCTGATACTGGCGGTGACGTCCAATCGTTATAGTCAGCGTCGTTTGGGCGCTCGCTGGAAGAAGCTGCATCGTTTGGTTTACCTGGTTTTGGGGCTGGGTCTGCTACATATGCTGTGGATCGTCCGGGCTGATCTGGAGGAGTGGGCGATTTATGCCTTTATAGGTGGCGTGCTTTTGCTGCTTCGTCTGCCGCCGGTGACGAAGCGAATCCCGCGTTTACTGGGTAAAAAGCAGAATCTGCAAGAAAAGCGAAATTAACGGTTGACGGCAGATTCCAGAGGTCTATAATTCGCCCC